>NZ_JASCPN010000002.1:0-219401 GCF_029960155.1 Pseudomonas sp. PS01300
CCGGCAAGGCCGGCTCCTGCGGCAGGAGCCGGCCTTGCCGGCGAAACGGTTGGCGCGAATCAGGCCGTAGAGCCGACCTTCTTCGCCGCCTGACCCTTGGCTGCCTGCTGGCGGCAGGCCTGGCCGAAGGCTTCGAACATCTTCACCGAGTCCGGGTTCTGCGCCGCCTGCCATTCCGGGTGCCATTGCACCGCGAACAGGAACGGCGACAGGCTTGGTGCGTGGATCGCTTCCACCAGCCCGTCTTCGGCACGTGCCAGCGGCTCGAGGCCTTCACCCAGGGTCTTCAGGCCCTGGCCATGCAGCGAGTTGACGCGGATTTCATCGCTCTGCAGCAGTTCGCGCAGCCAGCTGCCGGCTTCCAGGCGCACGCTGTGAACCTGGCTGTACTGCACATCAACCGGATCATCGGGGTTCTCCCGGTGATCGTTGAAGCCTGGCTCGGCATAGACCTTCTGGTAGATGTCGCCGCCCAGTGCCACGTTGATTTCCTGCATGCCGCGGCAGATACCGAAGATCGGCAGGCCACGGGCGATGGCCAGTTGCACCAGCGGCAGGTCGAACAGGTCGCGGTCGCGGTCCTGGGCCTTGCCCGGGGTTTCGTTCTCCTGGCCATACAGCGCCGGGTCGATGTTGCTGCCGGCACCGGTCAGGTACACGCCGTCGGCCATGTCCAGGTACTGCTCGAGGTCTTCGGTACCGCAGCAGGTCGGAACCAGAACCGGCACGCATCCGGCATGGTCGACCAGGGGTTGGATGTATTTGTGGGTCATTACCTGGTAGGCATGGCCCTTGCGTTCCTGGGCACCCATGGTCATGAGTACGACAGGCTTGCGCAGGGTCTGATTCTTATTGCCAATGTTGCTGTTGGGCATATGTCACCTTGGGACAGGCTCGGCCTGTCATTGTTGTGCAGGCGCATCGGGAACCGCTGACGCTACCTGAGGTTTCGAGCACTGCCGAGAGCGCCTGGAAGGACGACTCCCGGTCGAAACCTGTGACATAGCTTGCCAGAGCCGTTAAATATGTCAAACGGCTTTACCCTGTGGCAGGCTAATTTCCTTATGTTGTTTCTAGGAATACAACCCAATACCTTGTTTTATAAGGATTAATGTCAATTGTTAGCGTGCTTGGTAGTTCATTATATTTAACGTACGACTTTCGGCGTAGGCAACCGGGCCTCAGCTGGCCGGCTGGCCCTTGCGCCAGCGCCGCATGCCGGTGGTGATTGCGTACAGCAGCCAGACAGCCCAGCCGACCAGCACGAACCAGCCGAACACGAAGGGTATGCCGATGACGCCCACCCCCAGCAGCAACAGGCCGATCCAGAACATGCGGATCTGGAAGGTGTAGTGGCTGCGGTCCAGGTCATTGGCGCCAGCGCGGCTCTGGTAGGCGTAGACCAGCCCGGCAGGCGCGGTGACCACCACCAGCAGGCTGATGAGGTACAGCACGTAGACCAGCATCGGGCCGTTGTCGCTGCTGCGGGTGTAGTTGCTCTGGTTCTGCTGCGCCTGGCGGTGGCGGGGCTTGTAGTAGGCCGTGTGGTCGGTGCTGTCGGGCTGCTGCGGTTGGCTTTGCGGCTTGCTCTGCGGCTTTGCGCGGCCATCCGGGTCGGGGCGTTGAATCTTGAAATCCTGCATGCTTGCTGTTCTCCACTGGAGTTGGAAGGCTTAAGCCTGGGCGTCGTGCATGACCTGAATCGCCGACTGGGTGCCGCGGGTCTGCTCGCGGTACTGGTAGGTGACCTTGTCGGTGGCGATCTTGCCGCTGTAGCCGCTCTTGATGGTTCTGACGATGTAGTTGAAGTCGCCCTTGCTGCGGGTGGTGACCACCACATTGGCCTTGCTGCGGGCACCGGACACGTAGCTGCCGACACGGCCCAGGGGCTCCTTGAGGCGCTTGTCGCGCTTGTTGACCAGGGCCTGGGGCACGTTCACCTGCATGGAGTCGACGGCATCGATGCTGGCGGCGCCCACCGCATTGCGCTCGTCGGCCGGCACCGCGACCTGGCGGGTACTGACCTGCACGGCGGCTACGTCGGCAGACTGGCGCTCGATGTCGGCCTGCACCTGCCGGGCCTGCTGCAGGTCTTTCTGGCGGCCGATGTAGTAGCCACTGGGGGCGCCCAGCGCGGCACCAATGGCGCAGCCCACACCGGGCTTGCCGCCGGTGCCGACCGCAATGATCGCGCCGCCCAGGCAGCCGGCAGCACCGCCCAGTGCGGTGCTGCCCATCTGCGAGTTCTGGCAGCCGCCGAGCAGCACGCTGCCAGCCAGTAGTACAAGGGTAAGGGTGGTCGAGCGGGTCAAGGTGGGGCTCCTTTCAGGCCGTGGCGGGGCGCTGTCATCAGTCGTTGTCGTGGTAGCCGTAGCTCAGGCCTTGCAGCAGGTGCAGGCGTATCGCTTCGTTGAGCGGGTAGAACAGCGGCTGCACCTGGGCGGTCCACTGCGCACCGTGGGCGATCACCCAGCCCATGGCGCCCAGGGTGCTGGCGCCTCGCTGCTTGAGGGTGAGAAACAGCGGCTGTTCGGTGACCTTGTTGCTGAACGGCATCGGCAGCGCCAGCACCACCACCGCGTACACCGCCAGCGCACCCCAGTAGGCGCGGCGCGGCACCGGGCGTACGGCGCGCAGGGCGAACAGGGTGCATTTGAACAGGTGGGTGAAGGCCCCCAGCAACGAGAACAGCAGGGCGATCATCGGCACGATCAGGGCGCGGTAGCTGTCGCGGCCGATGTCGGCCTTGTCGTTGCGCTCGCCATAGCGGGCCGGCTCGACCAGGCGTTCGTCGAGCAGTTGCTGGGCATCCAGGCGCAGGGTCGGGCGGTAGATCGCCTGTTCATAGGCGTCGAGCGACCAGTCGGGCTTGAGTGACAGGCTGTCGGGCAGGTACAGCGCGCTACGCCAGCGCTGCTGGATCGCCGGGTCGGCGAAGAACCCCTGGCGCGACAGGCCGGGTTTGATCCAGTCGCCCTGGATATGCTTGAACAGCTCGGTGCCGTAGGCGCCGCTGGCATGGCCCTGCACGCGCTTGGCCACGGCCAGGTTGAAGCCGGCGCGGTCGCCGGGTTGCCAGTTGTCACTCACCTGAATGCCCTTGTCATCCAGCATGCGGCGCACCTGCGGCCAGTGTCGGCGCGGCACGTTGCCTGGGGTCAGGCGGCGATTGCGTTGCTTGAGGGTCTGTACGTAATCGTCCCAGGCCTGTTGCTGATGCCGGGCGATGGCGGCCGGGCTGGTGGCGTCCAGGTAGCGCTGGCTGCCCTGGCGGTAGTTGCCGTACAGCTCGTCCAGCTCGGCCAGGGCCTCGCGGTAACGCTGGTAGTTGTCGGCCAGCGGGCCGCGGCGGGTTTCGGCGAACAGTTCGAAGAAGGCCAGGCCCTGCTGGCGCACCCGCTCTTCGAGGCGATCGACCGACTGCAGCAGGATCGGCAGGGTGGCCAGCAGGGTCTTGCCCTCGGGGCGCTTGTAGTCGTCGGTGCCCAGCTCCAGCCCCTTCAGGCCGAACTCGCGATGCACCAACAGGTAGCTGATGGGCACGCCCAGCACGGCGCGGGCACGCTCCTGCGGGGTGGAGGTGGCGACCAGGTGGTTGATCAGGGCCAGCTGCGCATAAAACACCACCAGCAGGCAGCTGCCCACCGTCAGCGCAGACCAGGCCAGCGTGCGGCCCAGGCTCCAGTACTGGCTGCAGGCCTTTTTCAGTACCCAGCCCAGGCCCAGCAGGGCCACGGCGGTGCCGGCGATCAGGCGTCCGTAGACTTCGATCGACTCGACCTGCGCGGGGCTGGCCAGCCCGCCCACCACATCCAGCAGGCGTGCGTTGAAGCCCATCTCGACGAGCAGGTAACACAGCGTCAGCCCCAGCATCAGGCGGGCCACGAAGCGTTGCTGCTGGCGGGGCGTTGATGCACGTGCCACGACAGGCCGGCGCAGCCACCCCCGCCATGGCCGGCCCGTCAGGTCGGGCGACAGGCGGCTGTTCACGGCTAGTGTTCCAGCTCGGAGGTCAGGTCGAGCGTCACCCGGCGCTGGGCCGGCGCCGCGGTTTTGGCGCGGTCTACCACTTCAGTGGCGACCTGGGGCGTGACCTGCGGCGCGGCCGATGGCGCTGCTGCCGGGGCAGGCGTTGGCGGTTTGGCTTCGACCCTGGCCACCGCGGGCGCGGGCCTGGGTTGCGGCGGGGGCGTCGGGGCCACGGCGTGCTGGACGGGTGCAGGGCGTGGCGCTGCGGCCCTGGCAGGGGCTGGCGTCGCCTTGGCCAGGCCCTTGAGCAGGTTCGGCAGGTCGACCCGCAGTGGGCCGCGGAACTGCCGGTCGAGCGACGAGTAGGTCCAGGCCGCCGACTGCGTGCCGTTGAGCTGCATCGCCACCAGGCTTTTGCCGTCTTCGGCGCGCTGCAAGGCCAGCATGTCGGAACAGCCGCCCAGGCGGTAAGGCCCCCACGCCGAGGTGCCGGACAACACCACCAGCGCGCTTTGCGAGTCGCATTGCGGCGTGCGGTAGCTGAGCACCACGGCGGTTTCGCCCTGCAGGTCGTAGGTGCCCTCCACATTGGTTTCGCGCCACTGCGCTGGCAGCTGCAATTGCAGCTTGCGCTGGGGCAGCGTGAGGTAGGCGTGCCCCTGCGGGGTTTCCATGTGGTTGATCGGGCCGGCAGCCGAGGGGTGGGTGCCGATCAACTGGTCGGCCAGCGCGCCGGATGCCTGGAAGGCGAGCCCGGCCATTAGCCAGCAGGCCAGGGCGAGTGCGCTGAAACGTGAGGGGGTGTGGTGTTTCAAAGAGTGCTTCCCTGTACTGATGGCGCGCGTGACCCGCTGCGCGGGATGGTAGCACAGGGCTACATATTGGGCAGTTTCCTACAAGAATTGCTGACAACCGAAACGTGACGCGTAGCGCACGCCAGGGGCGGCGTGGCATTCTGTGGCGTTACGCCAGCAGGCGAAAACAGGACGCGCGCATTGAGACGGAGTAGACGATGACCCAGGCATTCACCCGCACCGTGGAGCAAGCACTGCGCAGCCGCCTGCAGGGGTGCGGCTATGACACCTCCGATCTCGAGCTGACCGTGCAGCAGGGCGAGGACAAGGGGCGCGCGGTGAGCGTGAGCCGGCGCTGGAGCCTGGTGACCGAAGTGCGCCGCGAGTCGGCTTCGGTGGGGCTGCGGATCAATTCGGTGAGCGAACACCAGCTCGAGCAGTCGATGGCCGAGCAGCGTCAAGTGCTGCTGGGCAGGGGCGCGGCGCATTACAAGAACCGTGTGCTCAAGGGGCTGGGCAGCAATCCCGCGCATTTTCTACGCAGCCAGCAGGTGAAGCTGTTTGCCCTGGACCCGCTCTACACCAGCCATACCTGCGGCACCTGCAGCGGTTACGGCAAGCAGCGCTGCACCGCGTGCAACGGCAGTTGCAAGCTAAGATGCAGCAGTTGCAGCGGCAAGGGCCGCACGCAGTGCTGGGGCTGTGGCGGCTCCGGCCGCACCGGCAGTGGCAGTTGTGCCTACTGCATGGGCGCAGGCGGCGACAACTGCCCCAGTTGTGTGGGCGGCTCTGTGGCGTGCGGCTGCATGGGGGGGCAGGTGACCTGCGGCGGCTGTTTGGGCGACAAGTTCATCTGCACCCGCTACACCCTGGAGGTGTCGGCCAAGGCGGTCGGCAATTCGGTGCACCTGAAGTCCAACGATACCTGGCTCAAGCCTTACGTCGACGAGTGGGGGGATGAGCCCGAAACCATCGAGCGGGCTGCCGAAGGGTTCGCCGCGCCTTATTACCCGGACAACACACCCGAGAAGGGCGACCTGGTACTGAGCGTGGACGGCACCTGCTATTACAGCCAGGCCCAGGTGCGTGCCGGACGGCGCAGCATCCGTTGCAACATGCTTGGCCGCTACCGGCATGTGGTGTTCGATGACGGGCTGGCCGCCAGCTACTTCGACAGGGTGATCGAGCAGTTGGAAAACCCGGCAGACATCGAACAGGTGGCCCTGGCCAGCGAGCGTTCGGTGGCCCGGCGCATGATCGAGGAGTCTGGACACGTGAATTACGTCAGCCAGCTGTCGGACGTGAAAAACGGCACGGTCAGCCCCGAGCAGGCCAATCGCTTCTTCGCGCTGCGCAAGAACGCCTCGGACCAGCAGACGGCCCTGCGCAGCAAATTGGAGCCCAGGCTGGTGCTGCGCCGCGCGCTGGGTTACTTCTGGCGGCTGAGCCTGCTGATGCTGGTGCTGTTCTTTTTCAGCGCGGGCAAGCTTCTGGAGGTGAAGTTCGGCGGGCCGCAGGTGCTGTTCAGGGCCGATGGCCCGGCCACGGTGTGGGCCATGTTCAAGCATTACCTGGTGCTGCCGTTCACCAGCCCGATCAACGGGGTGATGCTGGTGGGCGTGGGGCTGCTGTGCACCTGGCTGTTCAAGGACATGCTGTGGCACCGCATGAACCGCTTCATGGGCAAGGGCCCGGGCAATCGGCTGCTGGCCGCCGTGCTGCTGGCCTTCTGCCTGATGCCGCTGCTGGCGTTGTTCCCGGACACGCCGATCGCCCTGCTGCGGGACGGGCCACGCCTGCAGCACATGCTGCCCAATGCGCTGGTCGGCATGCTGGGGGCCTTGCCCACGCTGGTGCCGCTTTCGCTGCTGCTGGCCCTGGTGTTCAACCGCGCGCTCAACGCGCCGGCCATCGATGCGCGGCTGCGGCGCATGAACTTCGACGTGTGAGGGGGCAAGGGCAGGGCGTGTACCTGTCCTATACTTCGCGTATCCGCAACAGCTGGCTGTCGTTGACCGGATCGAGACGTCTCGATGCCGCCGGTAGTGCCTGTAGTCGTAGTCGCAGCTGAGCCGTCACTCAATCAGCGCTGCGCAGGGGTATAGCCATGGATATCGTGAGTCTGGTCATTCAGGTCATCAGTGGTGTGGTAGGCGGCAATGCCGCCGGCATGAGCAAGCAGAGCATGGGGCCGTTGCTCAATTCGATCTTCGGCGGGGTGGGCGGGGTGATCGTGGGCCAGATACTGGCCGCGATCACCGGTGAGCCCGGGGCCGCCATGGGGGCTGGCGGGTCGCTGGACATGGCGGCGATCATCAGCAGCATCGTCGGCGGTGGTGCCGGCGGCGCGGTGCTGACGTTCGTGGCCGGGTTCATCAAGTCGAAGATGCAGGCGCGCTAGGCGTAGTACGTGGTGGGCCTTTCGCGAGGCAAACCCGCTCCCACAAGGCCGGCGTGAGCCCCTGTGGGAGCGGGCGTGACCCGCGAAAGGCCAGCGGCTTCAGTGCAGAATCTGCGCCAGGAAGCCCTTGGCCCGATCACTCTGCGGGTTGTTGAAGAACGCCTCGGGCGGGGCATCCTCGATGATCTGCCCGCCGTCCAGAAACAGCACGCGCTCGGCCACCTGTCGCGCAAAGCCCATTTCGTGGGTCACGCACAGCATGGTCATGCCGGTGTCGGCAAGCTTGACCAGCACATCCAGCACTTCGGCGACCATCTCCGGGTCCAGTGCCGAGGTCGGCTCGTCGAACAGCATGATCTTTGGCTTCATGCACAGCGCCCGGGCGATTGCCACGCGCTGCTGCTGCCCGCCCGACAGCTGGCTGGGGTACTTGCCCGCCTGGCTCTCGATGCCCACCTTGTTCAGGTAGAACCGTGCCCGCTCCTCGGCCTCCTTGCGCGACAGGCCGCGCACGCTCATCGGCGCCAGGGTGCAGTTGTCGAGCACGCTCATGTGCGGGAACAGGTTGAAGTGCTGGAACACCATGCCGATCTCGCTGCGCACCTCGGCGGCCTGGCGCGTGGTCAGCGCCAGGTCGGTGTCGTTGACCAGCAGGGTGCCTTTTTCGGCGATCTCCAGGCGGTTGATGCAGCGGATCAGCGTCGACTTGCCCGAGCCGGACGGCCCGCACAGCACGATGCGCTCACCTTCACGCACCTTGAGGTCGACGTCGCGCAGTACGTGAAAGTCGCCATAGAACTTGTTCAGCCCGTCGATGCTCACCACGACCTTGCGCGGGTCGGGGTGCGTGTCGGGGCGTGCAGCGGCAAGGCTCAGTGGTGCGGTCATGTTGTTGTTCTCCGCGATCTCAGTGTTCGAAGCGGTCGGCGCCATAGGGCGTCGGGTCGGTAAAGGTGTTCTCGCCGGTAATCATTTCTGCCAGCAGGCGCCCGCATACCGGGCCCAGGGTGAGGCCGTGGTGGGCGTGGCCGAAGTTGAACCACAGGCCCTTGTGCCGCGGCGCCGGGCCGATCACCGGGCGCATGTCCGGCAGGCAGGGGCGTCGGCCCAGCCACGGCGCGTCCTGGGTGCGCTCGCCCAGCGGGAACAGCTGGCGGGCGATGGCTTCGCAGCGCTGCAACTGGACCTCGTTGGCCGCATCGTCGCTGGCGGCGAACTCGATGCCGGTGGTCAGGCGAATGCCCTGGGCCATCGGTGCCAGCACGAAGCCGCCCTGCACGTCGCACAGTGAATGCTTGAGTGCAGCACCGGCCTTGGCATGGAAATGTACGTGATAGCCGCGCTTGACCTCCAGCGGGATGTCGTAGCCCAGCGGGCGGAACAGCTCGCCGGCCTGCGGGCCCAGCGCGATCACTGCCTCCGGTGCAGTGACCGGGCCCTGGCGGGTGTCGACCTGCCATTCGCTGGCCACCTGGCGCAGGGTGCGCGCATCGCCCTGGATGAACTGCCCGCCGCGCTTGACGAACAGCGCCGCGTAGCCGCGGGTGAGGCCGCCGGGGTTGCTCACGGTCTTGGGGTCGAGCCAGTGGATGCCGCCCACGGCGTTGGCGCTCAGGTCCGGTTCGCGATCGTGCAACTGCTGCTTGTCGAGAATCTCGAACTGCAGGCCGTAGGGCTTGAGCGCCTGGGCATCGGCCACGGCCTGGGCCAGGGCAGGCTGGGTGCGGTACACCTCGATCCAGCCCTTGGCCTGCACCATGGCGCCCAGTTCGGCGGCCTCGATCAGTGCGTCGTGTTCCTCGACGCAGCGCTGCACCAGCGGCAGCATGGCGCGGGTGGCCTCGGCCAGGGGCGCCGGGGCAGAGTTCTTCCAGTACTGCAGCAACCAGGGCGCGGCCTTGGGCAGGTAGCTGAAGCTGTAGCGCACGTCGGGCTGGCGGTTGAGGCCGTAGCGCAGCAGCTTGGACAGCTCGCGCGGGAAGGCATAGGGGATCACGCTGGAGCGCTCGATCAGGCCGGCATTGCCGTGGCTGGTGCCGCTGCCCGGTTCGTCACGGTCGATCAGGATCACCTTGCGCCCGCGTGCTTGCAGGTGCAGGGCCGTGGAAACACCGACGATACCGGCGCCCAGAACGATGGTTTGGCAATGCATGAAAAAATCCTCTACGGCTACGGTTCAGCGCAGGTGGCGGCCCAGTCGGGCTTCTATGTGTTTGAGGCTGCGGCGCACGATCTCCACGATCAGCAGGTAGAGCACCGCGGCCCACAGGTAGATCTGGAAGTCGAAACTGCGCGAGAAGGCCAGCTTGGTCACGCCCATCAGGTCGTAGATGGTCACCAGCGAGGCGATTGCACTGGCCTTGATCATCAGAATCAGCTCGTTGCCCAGCGGGCCGATGGCCACGATCAGCGACTGCGGCAGGATCACCTTGAAGAAGGTGGTCGAACGCTTCAGGCTCAGTGCCCTGGCCGCCTCGTATTGCCCGGGGGCCACGGCCATCAGGCTGCCGCGAAAGATCTCGGCCTGGTAGGCGGCGGTGTTCAGGGTGAAGGCCAGCAGGGTGCAGTACCAGGCTTCGCGGAAGAACCACCACATGCCGACGTCCTGCCAGAAGCTCTTGAGCGAGCCCAGCCCGTAGTACAGCAGAAACAGCTGCGCCAGCAGCGGCGAGCCCCGGAAGAAGTAGATGTAGCCGGCGCTCAGGCGTTGCAGCAGCACGTTGTTCGACAGCCGCGCCAGCGCCAGCAGCAGGCCCAGCAGGGCGCCCAGGGTGAAGGAGATGGCCACCAGTTTGCCGGTGACCAGCAGCCCGTCGATAAAGCGCGGGCCGTAGCGTTCGAGCAGGTCGGGGTCGACGAAGAACGCCAGCAGGGCATCGAGATTCATGTGCGTGCACTCCGCAGGTGACGGCTGGTGTGGCGTTCGATATAGGCGAAGACCCGGCCCGACAGCGCCGAGAACAGCAGGTAGCCCAGGCAGGCGACGGTGTAGAAGAACATCGGCTCCTTGGTCACGCTGACGGCCAGGTTGGTCTGGCGCATCAGGTCGACCAGCGAGATGGTCGACACCAGCGAGGTGTCCTTGAGCAGCGACAGCCAGTTGTTCGACAGGCCCGGCAGGGCGATGCGCACCAGCTGCGGGAACACCACCTTGCGGAAGGTGGTGGTTTTGCTCAGGCCCAGCGCGGCCGAGGCCTCGTACTGGCCCTTGGGAATGGTCTTGAACGCGCCCAGCCAGATTTCACTGGAAAACGCGGCGAACACCAGGCTGAAGGCGATCATGGCGGCGAGGAAGGTATTGATCATCACCTCGCCCTCGTAGCCCATGGCGGTGAGGATCTTCTGCGCGGCGATCTGGCAGCCGTAATAGATGATCAGTAGCGTGAGCAGTTCGGGCAGGCCGCGAAATACCGTGGAGAACACGGTGGCCCAGGCGCGCGGAAAGCGTTTTTTCGAGCGGGCGGCCAGCGCCACGCCCAGGCCCAGCGGCAGGCCGATGGGCAGGCAGGCCAGGGCCAGGGAAATGGTCACCAGGGCGCCGGCCAGCAGGGCCTGGCCCCAGCCACCGCTGGCAAAGGATAACAGGGACAGTTGTTCGATCATGCGCGAACCCTCGGCAAGACAACAGGGCCTCTTCGCCGGCAAGCCGGCTCCCACAGGGTCGCGGTTGACGCAAAACCCTGTGGGAGCTGGCTTGCCAGCGAATGCGGTCTTACTGGTAGATATCGAAGTCGAAGTATTTGCTGGAGATCTTCTGGTAAGTCCCGTTGGCGACGATCTCGTCCAGGGCCTTGTTCAGGCGCTCGCGCAGCGCCTCGTCTTCCTTGCGCACGGCGATCGAGGCATCGGCAGTGGTGCCCTTGACGTCACCCAGGATCTTGCAGCAGTCCTTGCCTGCCTTGCCCAGCCATTCGAGCAGCGGGAACTTGTCGGCAATCACCCCGTCCAGGCGCCCGGCGGCGAGGTCCGCGTTGGCTTCGTCCAGGGTCGGGTACAGCTTGACGTCGGCACCGGCCTTGCCATACACGTCTTCGGCGTAGATCGCCTGGGTGGAGGAGGACTGCGCGCCCACCGTGTAGCCCTTGAAGTCGGTCTGCGCGTCGGTGATCTCGCTGTCCTTGGGCACTGCGACCGACAGCGGCGTCTTGTAGTAGTGGTTGGTGAAGGCGATTTTCTTGCGGCGTTCTTCGGTGTTGATCATCGAGGCCACCACGGCGTCGTACTTCTTGGCCATCAGCGCCGGGATGATGCCTTCCCAGTCCTGGGCCACCACGGTGCACTCGACCTTCATCTGTTCGCACAGGGCCTTGGCGATGTCCACGTCAAAGCCGTGCAGCTGGTTCTTGGAGTCGACGTAGTTGAACGGCGGGTAGGCGCCTTCGGTGGCGATCTTCAGGGTTTCGGCCTGGGCCGAGGTGATGCCGGCGAACAGCAGCGCGCATGCGCCTGCAAAGCGGAGGACGGGTTTCATGAAACACCTCGTGGTTGATTGCACTCTTGCTATTGTTTGCTCGTTGACGTGTAGCCAACGAATTCGTTGTGTAGAGCGGCAGTTGCTTCCAAGCGTTTTTCAACATCCGGCCCGAGCTTCTTGCAGACCTCGTTGACCATCAGGTGTACCCACGACAGCATCGTCGCGGTGGACTCCCAGAACAGATTGAATTCGGTGGGGATGCGAAACACCTCGTCGGCGTTGGCATCGGCCCAGTCACAGAAGGTGTCGGTAACCAGTGTTACCGGGATGCCCGCTTCGCGTGCCTTGCGACACAGCACCAGGGCGTGGCGCGAGTAGCGGCGCGCCTCGAACACCACCAGCGCGCAGTCGTGCGAGGCGCTGAGCAGCACTTCGCCGAAGTGCCCGGCGCTGCCGTCCACCACCTGCACGCCATCGCGCAGGTATTGCAGCAGGTGGCTCATGCACTGGGCGATACCGCGCTCGGTCTGGAACCCGGCAATGAATACCCGGCGCCGTTCGGCCAGGCGCCGGGCCACGGTGTGCCAGGCCTCGGTGCGGCTGTACTCGTAGACCCGCACCAGGGCGGCGACCTCCAGCTCGAGGCTGCGCGCGCGGTCGATGTCGTCCTTGCCCTGTTGTTGGCGAAATTCTTGCAACCGATCACCGACCAGCCATGGGCCATCGCCCAAGTCGTCCTTGAGATCGTGCTTGAGGGCCTTGAGGTGCTCGTAGCCGAGCGAGCGGCAGAAACGCCCGACACTCGATTCGCTGACGCCGATTTTTGCCGCCAGGCTGGCCGAGGTCTCGAAGGGCAGGTCGGTGAAATGGGCGAGCATGTACGTGGCGATCTTGCGACCCGAGGCCGCCGCATGTTGCAGGCTGTTTTCCAGGCGTTGCTTGATCGGTTGGCTCACGGACGATTCTCGACGGCGGTTGCGCTGGGAATAGAAAATGAATGTTTTCTGTCATCAAGTCAACATTTGACAGTTTGCTGTCAATCGGAGGAAAGTCCGCTATCGCTCACTGCTGTCGCCCATACCAATTCCAACAAGGGAGCTTCAGATGTCCGCAGCTGTTCACCACTTGCCCCAGGCCGACCTCGAGCGCCTGTTGCAGCAGATTTTCGTGCGCCACGGCACCAGCGAATCGGTTGCCCGCACGCTGGCCGCCAACTGCGCCAGCGCCCAGCGCGACGGCGCCCATAGCCACGGGGTATTCCGGATTCCCGCCTATGTGTCGACCCTGGCCAGTGGCTGGGTCAACGGCACGGCGGTGCCCCAGGTGCAGGACGTGGCCAGCGGCTACGTACGGGTCGATGCCGGGGGCGGTTTTGCCCAGCCGGCGCTTGAGGCGGCGCGGGCGCTGCTGGTGGAAAAGGCCCGCAGTGCCGGCATTGCTGTGCTGGCGATACACAACTCGCATCACTTCGCGGCCCTGTGGCCGGATGTCGAGCCCTTTGCCGAAGAAGGCCTGGTGGCCCTGAGCGTGGTCAACAGCATGACCTGCGTGGTGCCGCACGGCGCGCGCAAGCCACTGTTCGGTACCAACCCCATCGCGTTCGCCGCACCCTGTGCCGGGCATGCGCCGATCGTGTTCGACATGGCCACCAGCGCCATGGCCCATGGTGACGTGCAGATTGCCGCGCGCAAGGGCGAGCAGTTGCCCGAAGGCATGGGCGTGGACCGCGACGGGCAGCCGACCTGCGATCCGCAGGCGATTCTCGACGGCGGTGCCTTGCTGCCCTTTGGCGGGCACAAGGGCTCGGCGCTGTCGATGATGGTCGAGTTGCTGGCCGCGGCGCTGACCGGCGGCAACTTCTCGTTCGAGTTCGACTGGTCGCAGCACCCGGGCGCCAAGACCCCGTGGACCGGGCAACTGGTGATCGTGATCGACCCGACCAAGGCCGAAGGCAGCCGTTTTGCCGAGCGCAGCCGTGAACTGGTGGAACAGATGCAGGCGGTAGGCCTGACCCGCATGCCCGGCGAGCGGCGCTTGCGTGAGCGCGAGGCGTCGGCGCGGGACGGGGTGAGCGTGACGGCGCAGGAGTTCGAGCAGTTGCAGGTGTTGGCCAAGGGGTGACCCGCGGCCTTTTCGCCGGCGGATGCATGCGCAGCTGCACTGATCAGTTGCATCCAGGGTCATGTCACAAATCGGCGGCTACAGGTATCCTCGGCAGCGTCTTTCACGATTTGCCCAGACCCAAGGAGCTGCACGCTGTGTTCAAACATGTCGATGCCTATGCCGGCGATCCGATTCTCTCCCTGATGGAGACCTTCAAGGCCGATCCGCGTGCCAACAAGGTCAACCTGAGCATCGGCCTGTATTACGACGCCGCCGGTGTGGTGCCACAGCTGGCGGCAGTGGGCGAGGCGGAAAAACGCCTGGCCGACCAGCCCCATGAAGCCTCGCTGTACCTGCCGATGGAAGGCCTGGGCAGCTACCGCCAGGCGATCCAGGCGCTGCTGTTCGGCGCCGATCACCCGGCCGTGGGTGGCGCACGTGTGGCCACCGTGCAGACCGTGGGCGGCTCGGGTGCGCTGAAGGTCGGTGCCGACTTCCTCAAGCGCTATTTCGCCGACTCGCAGGTATGGGTCAGCGACCCGACCTGGGACAACCACCGCGCGATCTTCGAAGGCGCCGGGTTCAAGGTCAACACCTACCCGTACTTCGACCCGGCCACCCGTGGCCTGGACTTCGACGGCATGCTCGCCACCCTGCAGACCCTGCCGGCCAACAGCATCGTGCTGCTGCACCCGTGCTGCCACAACCCGACCGGGGTCGACCTGAACCAGGCGCAATGGCAGCAGGTGATCGAGGTGGTCAAGGCGCGCGAGCTGATTCCGTTCCTCGACATCGCCTACCAGGGCTTCGGTGAAGGCCTGGACGCCGACGCCTACGCCATTCGCGAGTTTGCCCGCGCCGGCGTGCCGTGCCTGGTCAGCAACTCGTTCTCCAAGATCTTCTCGCTGTATGGCGAGCGGGTTGGCGGCCTGTCGGTGGTCTGTGACGACAGCGCCACCGCGCAGAGCGTGCTGGGCCAGCTCAAGGCGACCGTGCGCCGCAACTACTCCAGCCCGCCCAACTTCGGTGCGCAACTGGTTGCGACGGTGCTTGGCGATGCCGGCCTGAATGCCCAGTGGCAGGCTGAAGTGGAGGGGATGCGCCTGCGTATCCTGGACATGCGCCAGGCGCTGGTGGATGCACTGGCGGTGCTGCTGCCGGGTCAGAACTTCGACTTCTTCCTGAGCCAGCGCGGCATGTTCAGCTACACCGGCTTCAGCGTGGAGCAGGTACGCCGGCTGCGTGACGAGTTCGGCGTGTACCTGATCGACAGCGGCCGGGTGTGCATGTCGGGCGTGCGCCCGGACAACCTGCAGCAGGTGGCCGAAGCGTTCGCGGCGGTGCACAAGACCGCATAACGACCAGTCGCGGCTCAAGCCCGCTCCCACACGTACAGTGATGGCCTTGTGGGGGCGGCCTTGACCGGCGCTGCGTTGCCGGCAGGTGCAACCACTCCTCGGCAAGGGCTTTGCAAGTGCAACCAAAGCGCGCACAATCGCGCCCCTCTTTTACAGCTGGGGTGCGCCGATGCGTCTGTTTGGCCACTCCCAGCGATGTTGCAGTCTTGCGAGCGGAGTTGCACCCGGATGAATGAGCAGGCCCCGAGCGTTGATCAACGCTTCGAATCGACCCCCGCCGCCCTAGGTAGCTGGGCCCGGCAGGACACCACCTGGATGCTGGGCCTGTTCGGTACCGCCATCGGTGCCGGCACGCTGTTCCTGCCAATCAACGCCGGCCTCGGCGGCTTCTGGCCGCTGCTGATCCTCGCGCTGCTGGCCTTCCCGATGACCTACTACGCACACCGTGGCCTGACCCGCTTCGTGCTCTCGGGGCGTGACGGTGCCGACATCACCGAAGTGGTGGAGGAGCATTTCGGCCTCAGCGCCGGCGCCTGCATCACCTTGCTGTACTTCCTGGCCATCTTCCCCATCCTGCTGATCTACAGCGTGGCCCTGACCAACACGGTCAGCAGCTTCATGGAGCATCAACTGCACATGGCGCCGCCGCCGCGGGTGCTGCTGTCGTTCGTGCTGATCCTGGGCCTGCTGGTCATCGTGCGCTGCGGCGAGCAGGCCACCGTCAAGGTCATGAGCCTGCTGGTGTACCCCTTCATCGTGGCCCTGGCATTGCTGGCGGTGTTCCTGATACCGCACTGGAACGGCGGCATCCTCACGACCGCCACCGAGCTGCCATCGGGGTCGGCATTCGTGCACACCCTGTGGCTGGCGATTCCGGTGATGGTGTTCTCGTTCAACCACTCGCCGATCATTTCGGCCTTTGCCGTGGACCAGAAGCGCCGCTACGGCGAGCACGCCGACGAGCGCAGCGGGCAGATCCTGCGGCGCGCGCACCTGCTGATGGTGGCGATGGTGATGTTCTTCGTGTTCAGCTGCGTGCTCACCCTGAACCCGGCGCAACTGGCCGAGGCCAAGGCGCAGAACCTGTCGATCCTGTCGTACCTGGCCAACCACTTCAGCAACCCGACCATCGAGTTCGCTGCACCGCTGATTGCCTTCATCGCCATCGCCAAGTCGTTCCTGGGCCATTACATCGGTGCCAGCGAAGGCCTCAAGGGCCTGGTGCTCAAGACGGGCAAGCGGCCGGGCGCCAAGGCCCTGGACCGGTTCACCGCAGCCTTCATGCTGGTGATCTGCTGGGTGGTGGCCACGCTCAACCCCAGCATCCTGAGCATGATCGAGTCGTTCGGCGGCCCGGTGATCGCGGCGATCCTGTTCCTGATGCCGATGTACGCCATCCGCCGCGTGCCGGCGATGCGCAAGTACAGTGGCGCGCTGTCCAACGTGTTCGTGGTCGTGGTGGGCCTGGTGGCCATCAGCGCCATCGTCTACTCGCTGGTCGGCTGAGGCCGGGGGCGGGCAGGGGTGCACACCCTTGCTCGCTCTTTGTCCACAAAAACTCTCTGGATATTCAACAATTTATCGCTGCCCCATAGGTGTCGGGGCACTTTCATGCTTAACTCTGGTCCTTTACTCACCCCCGCATAAGGACTTCTTTCATGGCTCAAGTGACTCTCAAAGGCAACCCGGTTCAGGTCAACGGCGAACTGCCGAAAGTCGGTGCCCAGGCACCTGCGTTTTCCCTGGTGGCGGGCGACCTGTCCGACGTGACCCTGGCTTCCTTCGCCGGCAAGCGTAAAGTGCTGAACATCTTCCCCAGCGTCGACACCCCGACCTGCGCCACCTCGGTGCGCCAGTTCAACGCCAAGGCCAACGAACTGGCCAACACCGTGGTACTGTGCATCTCGGCCGACCTGCCGTTCGCCCAGGCACGCTTCTGCGGCGCCGAAGGCCTGGAAAACGTCAAGAACCTGTCCACCCTGCGTGGTGCCGAATTCATCCAGAACTACGGCGTGGCCATCGCCGACGGCCCGCTCAAGGGCCTGACTGCCCGTGCAGTCGTGGTACTGGACGAAAACGACAAGGTGCTGCACGCCGAACTGGTCAAGGAAATCGCCGAAGAGCCGAACTACGACGCGGCGCTGGCGGTACTGAAGTAACGCATTCAGGCACCGCGAGTTTTCATGCACCGCATGGATGCCTTCGCTGGCAAGCCAGCTCCCACAGGGGGGCGGTGTTGAAATAGAAAGGTTATTTGAAAAAAGTTGTAACGGCCTGGCCTTAGCCCAGGCCGTTTTTATTTATAGTTCAGCACTTTGCCAACGTCAGCTCTAGGTAAATAGCCGGTAAAGGCGCTTTGCTAAAACCGCTCTACTGCTTATCGTTCAGCCTCCTCAAGAGAAGTCTTTCCGCACAATGGCCGATCAACCGATGCAAACCGCCCGTCCTCGTCACTCCCGTCGCTGGCTGCTGAGCCTGCTGGTCCTGCTGCTGATTGCCGGCCTGTGCTGGGTATTCTGGCCCTCATCGCCGGCGACCAAGGCTCCGGGCGCAGGCAAGCCGGGGGGCGGGCGGCCAGGTTTCGGCGCGTTCGGCGGGCCGGTACCGGTGCGTGTGGCACCGGCCACCGTGGGCGACTTCCCGCTGTACTACAAGGCCCTGGGCACCGTGACCGCGACCAACACGGTCAACGTGCGCAGCCGCGTGGGCGGCGAGCTGGTCAAGATCAACTTCAAGGAAGGCCAGCGGGTCAAGGCCGGCGACCTGCTGGCAGAGATCGACCCGCGCAGCTACCAGATCGCCCTGCAGCAGGCCGAAGGCACCCTGGCACAGAACCAGGCGCAGCTGAAAAACGCCCAGATCGACCTTGAGCGCTACAAGGGCCTGTTCGCCGAAGACAGCATCGCCAAGCAGACCCTCGATACCCAGGCCGCGCTGGTGGCCCAGTACCAGGGCACCATCAAGACCAACCAGGCGGCGGTGGGCGATGCCAGGCTCAACCTCGACTTCACCAGGATTCGCGCCCCCATCAGCGGGCGCCTGGGCCTGCGCCAGCTGGACGTCGGCAACCTGGTGGCGGCCAACGACACCACGGCACTGGTGGTGATCACCCAGACCCAGCCGATCACCGTGGTCTTCACCCTGCCGGAAACCGAGCTGAGCACCGTGCTGTCGCGCTACCGCAGCGGGGCCCAGCTGCCGGTGCAGGCGTGGGACCGCGGCGACACCCAGCAGCTCTCGGTGGGCGTGCTGAGCAGCCTGGACAACCAGATCGACACCACCACCGGCACCCTGAAGTTCAAGGCCGGGTTCGAAAACCAGGATGAAATGCTGTTCCCCAACCAGTTCGTCAACGTGCGCCTGCTGGCCGATACCTTGAAGGACGTGGTGCTGGCGCCATCGGCCGCGATGCAGTTCGGCACCAACGGCACCTTCGCCTACGTGATGGATGGCGACAACAAGGTGACCATCCGCAGCCTCAAGCTCGGCGCCAGCGACGGCGACCTCACGGTGGTCAAGGAAGGCCTGGCCAAGGGCGAGCGCGTGGTGCTCGAAGGCACCGACCGCCTGCGTGACGGCAGCGAGGTGGAAGTGGTCAACGACAGCAGCGACGTGCCCGCCACCCCAGGCCAGCACCTGCAGGGCCAGGACAAGAAAGACCTCTCGGCCACGCCGGGCGAGCAGGGCAAGGCTGGCGCATGAACCTTTCGCGGCTGTTCATCCTGCGCCCGGTCGCCACCACGCTGAGCATGCTTGCCATCGTGCTGGCCGGCCTGATCGCCTACACGTTGCTGCCCGTGGCGGCCTTGCCCCAGGTCGATTACCCGACCATCCGGGTCATCACTCTGTACCCCGGTGCCAGCCCGCAGGTGATGACCAGCGCGGTCACCGCGCCGCTGGAGCGCCAGTTCGGGCAGATGCCCGGGCTTACCCAGATGGCCTCGACCAGTTCGGGCGGTGCCTCGGTACTGACCCTGCGCTTCAGTCTCGAAATGAACATGGACGTCGCCGAGCAGCAGGTGCAGGCGGCGATCAACGCGGCCAGCAACCTGTTGCCCAGCGACCTGCCGGCGCCGCCGGTGTACAACAAGGTCAACCCGGCCGATACCCCGGTACTGACCCTGGCCATCACCAGCAAGACTATGCTGCTGCCCAAGCTCAACGACCTGGTCGACACGCGCATGGCGCAGAAGATCGCACAGATCAGCGGTGTGGGCATGGTCAGCATCGCCGGTGGCCAGCGCCAGGCGGTACGCATCAAGGTCAACCCGGACGCGCTGGCCTCGGCCGGGCTGAACCTGGCCGACGTGCGCACCCTGATCGGCGCCTCCAACGTCAACCAGCCCAAGGGCAACTTCGACGGCCCCACGCGGGTCTCGATGCTCGACGCCAACGACCAGCTGCGCTCCCCCGAGGAATACGCCAACCTGATCCTGGCCTACAAGAACGGTGCGCCGCTGCGCCTGAAGGACGTTGCCGAGATCGTCGACGGCGCCGAGAACGAGCGCCTGGCGGCCTGGGCCAACCAGAGCCAGGCAGTGCTGCTGAACATCCAGCGCCAGCCTGGGGCCAACGTCATCGAGGTGGTCGACCGGATCAAGGCGCTGCTGCCGTCGATCACCGACAACCTGCCGGCGGGGCTGGACGTGGTGGTGCTCACCGACCGCACCCAGACCATCCGTGCTTCGGTCAAGGATGTGCAGCACGAGCTGCTGATCGCCATCGTGCTGGTGGTGCTGGTGACCTTCCTGTTCCTGCGCCGGGCCAGCGCCACCCTCATCCCGTCGATCGCCGTGCCACTGTCGCTGATCGGCACCTTCGGCGTGATGTACCTGGCCGGGTTCTCGATCAACAACCTCACGCTGATGGCCCTGACCATTGCCACCGGTTTCGTGGTGGACGATGCCATCGTGATGCTGGAGAACATCTCGCGGCATATCGAGGAGGGCGAGACGCCGATGCAGGCCGCGCTCAAGGGCGCCCGGCAGATCGGCTTCACCCTGATCTCGCTGACCTTCTCGCTGATCGCGGTACTGATCCCGCTGCTGTTCATGGCCGACGTGGTGGGGCGGTTGTTCCGCGAGTTCGCCATCACCCTGGCGGTGGCGATCCTGATCTCGCTGGTGGTGTCGCTGACCCTCACGCCGATGATGTGCGCGCGCCTGCTCAAGCGCGAGCCCAGGGAAGAGGAACAGGGGCGCTTCTACCGCGCCAGCGGTGCCTGGATCGACTGGATGATCGCCCACTATGGTCGCGGCCTGCAGTGGGTGCTGTGCCACCAGCCGCTGACTCTGCTGGTGGCGGTGGCGACCCTGGGCCTGACCGTGCTGCTGTACCTGGCAGTGCCCAAGGGCTTTTTCCCGGTGCAGGACACCGGGGTGATCCAGGGTATTTCCGAAGCCCCGCAATCGATCTCGTTCGCCGCCATGAGCCAGCGCCAGCAGGAACTGAGCGCGGTGATCCTGCAAGACCCGGCCGTGCAGAGCCTGTCGTCGTACATCGGCGTCGACGGCGACAACGCCACGCTCAACAGCGGCCGGTTGCTGATCAACCTCAAGCCCCACGGCGAGCGCGACATCACTGCCTCGCAGGTCATCACCCGTTTGCAACCGCAACTGGACAAGCTGGTGGGCATTCGCCTGTTCATGCAGCCGGTGCAGGACCTGAGCATCGAAGACCGCGTCAGCCGCACCCAGTACCAGTTCAGCCTGTCGTCGCCGGATGCCGACCTGCTCGCGCAGTGGAGCGGCAAGCTGGTGGATGCGTTGCATGATCGCCCCGAGCTGACCGATGTGGCCAGCGACCTGCAGGACAAGGGCCTGCAGGTGTTTCTGGTGATCGACCGCGACGCCGCCAGCCGTCTGGGCATCAACGTGTCGGAAATCACCAACGCGCTGTACGACGCCTTCGGCCAGCGCCAGATCTCCACCATCTATACCCAGGCCAGCCAGTACCGCGTGGTGCTGCAGGCCGCTGCGGCGGCCGACCTTGGGCCCAGGGTGCTCGACCAGATCTACGTCAAGACCACCGATGGCGCGCAGGTGCGCCTGTCGAGCCTGGCCCATGTGGAGCAGCGCCAGGCGCAACTGGCCATTGCCCACATCGGCCAGTTCCCGGCGGTGATGATGTCGTTCAACCTGGCCGAAGGCGTGTCGCTGGGCGAGGGCGTCAAGGTCATCGAACAGGTGCAGCAGCAGATCGGCATGCCGCTGGGCGTTCAGACCCGCTTCCAGGGCGCGGCCGAAGCCTTCCAGGCGTCGCTGTCGAGCACCCTGCTGCTGATTCTGGCGGCAGTGGTGACCATGTACATCGTGCTCGGTGTGCTCTACGAGAGCTACATCCACCCGGTGACCATCCTTTCGACCCTGCCCTCGGCCGCAGTGGGCGCGCTGCTGGCCTTGATGATCAGTGGCAACGACCTGGGCATGATAGCGATCATCGGCATCATCCTGCTGATCGGTATCGTCAAGAAGAACGCGATCATGATGATCGACTTCGCCCTGGAGGCCGAACGCAACCAGGGCATGGACCCGCAGACGGCGATCTACCAGGCGGCGCTGCTGCGCTTCCGGCCGATCCTGATGACCACCCTGGCGGCGCTGTTCGGGGCCATCCCGCTGATGCTCGCCACCGGCTCGGGTGCCGAGCTGCGCCAGCCGCTGGGCCTGGTGATGGTGGGCGGGCTGCTGGTGAGCCAGGTGCTGACGCTGTTCACCACGCCGGTGATCTACCTGTACTTCGACCGCCTGGCGCGTCGCTGGCGCCGTCAGCCTGACCCGCAACAGGCCGACGCATGAACCTCTCCGGCCCGTTTATCCGTCGCCCGGTGGCGACCATGCTGCTGAGCCTGGCCATCATGCTGCTGGGCGGGGTCAGCTTCGGCCTGCTGCCGGTGGCGCCGCTGCCGCAGATGGACTTCCCGGTGATCGTGGTGTCGGCCAGCCTGCCCGGGGCCAGCCCCGAGGTGATGGCCTCCACCGTGGCAACCCCGCTGGAACGCTCGCTGGGCAGCATCGCCGGGGTCAACACCCTGACCAGCCGCTCCAGCCAGGGCTCCACGCGGGTGATCCTGGGCTTCGACATGGGGCGCGACATCGATGGCGCCGCACGCGAGGTGCAGGCGGCCATCAATGCCACGCGCAACCTGCTGCCCAGCGGCATGAAGAGCATGCCCACCTACAACAAGTTCAACCCGGCCCAGGCACCGATCATGGTGCTGTCGCTGACCTCCGATGTACTGCAGAAGGGCCAGCTCTACGACCTGGCCTCCACCATCCTGTCCCAGAGCCTGTCCCAGGTGCCGGGTGTGGGCGAGGTGCAGATCGGCGGCAGTTCGCTGCCGGCGGTGCGCATCGAGCTGGAGCCGCAACTGCTCAACCAGTACGGCGTGAGCCTGGACGATGTGCGTCAGACCATCGCCAACGCCAACGTGCGCCGGCCCAAGGGCTTCATCGAGGACACCCAGCGCAGCTGGCAGGTACAGGCCAACGATCAACTGGAGAAAGCCAAGGACTACGGCCCGCTGGTGATTCGCTACCAGGACGGCTCGGTGCTGCGCCTGAGCCACGTGGCCAAGGTCACCGATGGCGTGGAGAACCGCTACAACAGCGGTTTCTTCAACGACAAGGACGCGGTGCTGCTGGTGATCAACCGCCAGACCGGCGCCAACATCATCAAGACCATCGAGAGCATCAAGGAGCAGTTGCCGGCGTTGCAGGACCTGATGCCGGCCAGCGTGCAACTGAACGTGGCCATGGACCGCTCGCCGGTGATCAAGGCCACCCTCAAGGAGGCCGAACACACGCTGCTGATCGCCGTGGCGCTGGTGATCCTGGTGGTGTTCCTGTTCCTGGGCAACCTGCGCGCCTCGCTGATCCCGACCCTGGCGGTGCCGGTTTCGCTGGTGGGCACCTTCGCGGTGATGTACCTGTGCGGGTTCTCGCTCAACAACCTGTCGCTGATGGCGCTGATTCTCGCCACCGGGCTGGTGGTGGACGACGCCATCGTGGTGCTGGAGAACATCTCGCGGCATATCGACGAAGGCGTCGCGCCGCTGGCCGCGGCCTTCCTCGGCGCCAAGGAGGTGGGCTTCACGCTGCTGGCGATGAACGCCTCGCTGGTGGCGGTGTTCGTCTCGATCCTGTTCATGGGCGGCATCGTCGAGTCGTTGTTCCGCGAGTTCTCCATCACCCTGGCGGCGGCCATCCTGGTGTCGCTGGTGGTGTCGCTGACGCTCACGCCGATGCTCTGCGCGCGCTGGCTCAAACCTCACGCCCCCGGCGAGCAGACCCGCCTGCAGCGCTGGAGCGAGCGTCTCAACCAGCGCATGATGGCCGGCTACGACCGCAGCCTGGGCTGGGCGCTGCGCCATCGCCGCCTGACCCTGCTGAGCCTGCTGGTGACCATCGTGGTCAACGTGGCGCTGTACGTTGTGGTGCCCAAGACCCTGATGCCGCAGCAGGACACCGGCCAGCTGATGGGCTTTGTGCGGGGTGACGACGGGCTGTCGTTCGCGGTGATGCAGCCGAAGATGGAAATCTACCGGCGCGCCTTGCTCAAGGACCCGGCCGTGCAGAGCGTGGCCGGTTTCATCGGCGGCAACAGCGGCATCAACAACGCCATGGTGCTGGTGCGCCTCAAGCCGATCAAGGAGCGCAAGGAGTCGGCGCAGAAGATCATCGAGCGCCTGCGCAAGGAGATGCCCAAGGTACCCGGCGGGCGGCTGTTCCTGATGGCCGACCAGGACCTGCAGTTTGGCGGTGGCCGCGAGCAGAGCAGCTCGCAGTTTCTCTACACCCTGCAAAGTGGCGAGCTGACGGCGTTGCGCGAGTGGTACCCGAAGGTGGTGGCGGCGTTCAAGGCGCTGCCGGAGCTGACGGCCATCGACGCCCGCGAAGGCAGCGGCACCCAGCAGGTGACCCTGGTGGTCGATCGCGAGCAGGCCAAACGCCTGGGCATCGACATGAACATGGTCACCGCCGTGCTCAACAACGCCTACAGCCAGCGCCAGATCTCGACCATCTACGACAGCCTCAACCAGTACCAGGTGGTGATGGAGGTCAACCCCAAGTATGCGCAGGACCCGCGCACCCTGGAGCAGGTCCAGGTGATCACCGCCGACGGCGCGCGCGTGCCGCTGTCGACCTTTGCCCATTACGAGAACAGCCTGGCCGAGGACCGTGTCAGCCACGAGGGGCAGTTCGCCTCCGAGGACATCTCGTTCGACCTCGCAGAAGGCGTCAGCCAGGACGTGGCGCTGGCCGCGGTGGAGCGCGCGGTGGCCAAGGTCGGCCTGCCCGAGGACGTGATCGCCAAGCTTGGCGGTACCGGCGATGCCTTCACCAAGAGCCAGGAGGGCCAGCCCTGGATGATCCTCGGCGCCTTGCTGGCGGTGTACTTGGTGCTGGGGATTCTGTATGAAAGCTACATTCACCCGCTGACCATCCTCTCGACCCTGCCGTCGGCCGGGGTAGGGGCGCTGCTGACGCTGTACGTGGTCGGCAGCGAATTCAGCCTGATCTCGCTGCTGGGGCTGTTCCTGCTGATCGGGGTGGTGAAGAAGAACGCGATTCTGATGATCGACCTGGCCCTGCAGCTGGAGCGCCATGAAGGGCTCAGCCCGCAGGAGTCGATTCGTCGGGCCTGCCTGCTGCGTCTGCGGCCGATCCTGATGACCACCCTGGCGGCGATCCTGGGCGCCTTGCCGTTGCTGCTGAGCACCGCCGAGGGCGCCGAGATGCGCCAGCCGCTGGGCCTGACCATCATTGGCGGGCTGGTGTTCAGCCAGATCCTCACGCTTTACACCACCCCCGTGGTCTACCTCTATCTGGACCGCCTGCGCCATCGCTTCAATCACTGGCGCGGCGTGCGTACCGACGCTGCTTTGGAAACCCCGCTATGACCCGACCTGCCGATGTTTGTCCACCTTCCCTGCAGCGCGTGCTGGCGGCCCGTGGTTCGCGCCTGCTGACCTCGGCCCTGTGCCTGGCGATGCTCAGCGCCTGTACCCTGAGCCCCGACTACCACCGGCCGCAGGCGCCGGAACCGGTGGCGTTCAAGTACGCCGAGGGCTGGACCCAGGCCAACCCGTCCGACGCCCTGGCGCGCGGGGCCTGGTGGGAGCTGTACGGCGATGCGCAGCTCAACGGTCTGGTCGAGCAGCTCAATGCCAACAACCAGACGGTGGCCCAGTACGAGGCGCAATATCGCCAGGCCCAGACCCTGGTGCGCAGCGCCCGGGCTTCGCTGTTTCCCAGCCTCGACCTGAGCGCCGGCAAGACCCGCTCCAGCCAGGGCACCGGCAGCAGCAGTTCGAGCCTGAGCAACAACAGCAGCGGTATCCGCGACACGTACAGCGCCCAGCTGGGCGTGAGCTGGGAAGCCGACCTGTGGGGCAAGCTGCGTGAGGGCCTGAACGCCAACGAGGCGAGTGCCGAGGCGAGCCTGGCGGACCTGGCGGCGATACGCCTGAGCCTGCAGTCGGAGCTGGTGCAAAACTACCTGCAGCTGCGTGTGATCGACGAGCAGAAGCGCCTGCTCGAGGCCACGCTGGCGGCCTATCAGCGTTCGCTGACCATGACCCAGAACCAGTACCGCGCCGGGGTTTCGGGCAAGGACGCGGTGGCCCAGGCACAGACCCAGCTCAAGAGCACCCAGGCCGACCTGATCGACCTGATCTGGCAGCGGGCGCAGTTCGAGAATGCGATTGCCGTGCTGATGGGCAAGGCGCCGGCCGAATTTGCCCTGGCGCCGAGCACCACCATACCGGCCTTGCCGCAGATCCCGCTGGCGCTGCCGTCGCAGCTGCTGGAGCGCCGCCCCGACATTGCCTCGGCCGAGCGCAAGGTGATGGCGGCCAACGCCAATATCGGCGTGGCGCGGGCGGCGTACTTCCCGGACCTGACCCTGAGCATGAGCGGTGGCTACAGCAGTAGCAGCTTCAGCGACTGGATCAGCTTGCCGAACCGATTCTGGTCGGTGGGGCCGCAGTTGGCCGTGACCCTGTTCGATGCCGGCAAGCGCTCGGCCGAGGTCGACCGTACCAAGGCCGTGTACGACCAGACCGTGGCGCAGTACCGTCAGAGCGTGCTGGATGGCTTCCAGGAGGTGGAAAACTACCTGGTGCAGTTGAAGGTGTATGCCGATGAGGCGCAGGTGCGCGATGAGGCGCTGGCGTCGGCGCGCGAGTCGCTGCGCCTGACCGAGAACCAGTACAAGGCGGGCCTGATCGGTTATCTGGACGTGGTGAACGTGCAGACCACCGCGTTGAGCAATGAACGCAGCGTGCTGAACCTGCTGCAGGGCCGGCTGGTGGCCAGCGTGCAGTTGATTGCGGCGTTGGGGGGCGGCTGGGAGGCAGCCAGCCTCGCTGCTGAAGACCGTACCGCGACCGACAGGTAGTGTGCGTCGAGGCGTTCGCCGGCAACGCCGGCGCCTACAGGCCGCGATGTGATTGTAGGAGCCAGCCTTGCTGGCGAAGGCCGCGACGCGGTTCCAAAGCCTGATGGCCATTCGCCAAAAACATCCCGCCATCCCTCGGAAACTCCGTGCGTTTCGCTAAAGGTTGAGTACAATCATCGGTTTTTCACCGGGCCGGGACAGCGCCCGTCAACCGGGCCTTGGAACCTTCATGCTCAACGGTAGTTATTCCTCCTCGCTGGTCCTGATTTCGCTGTGCGTGGCGATTCTGGCGTCCTACACGGCGCTGGACCTGACCGGGCGCATCGCCACCGCCAAGGGCCGTGCCGCGTACCTGTGGATGGTCGGCGGTGCTCTGGCCCTGGGCACCGGGATCTGGTCGATGCACTTCATCGGCATGCTTGCCTTCAGCCTGCCCATCGAGCTGGGCTACGACCTGAGCCTCACCGCGCTGTCGCTGGTGATCTCGGTGCTTTCGTCGGGCTTCGCACTGTGGCTGGTGAGCCAGCCGAGCCTGCCGGGCCGCGTGCTGGCGCTGGGGGCGCTGATCATGGGCGCGGGCATCAGCAGCATGCATTACACCGGCATGGCTGCCATGCAGATGCAACCGGGCATCGACTACGACCCGCTGCTGTTCGCCGCCTCGCTGTTGATTGCAGTAGGCGCGTCGGTGGCCGCACTGTGGATCGCCTTCCGCCTGCGCCGCAATACCCCGTATGTACGCCAGATTCGCGGCGGCGCCGCCGTGGTGATGGGCATTGCCATCGTCGGCATGCACTACACCGGCATGGCAGCGGCCAATTTTGCCGACGGCAGCTTCTGTGGCGCGCTGGACGGTGGGCTCAGCGGCAGTGGCCTGGACTACCTGGTGCTGATCACCACCCTGGCGGTGCTGGCGGTGGCGCTGCTGACCTCGGTGCTGGATGCACGCCTGGAGGCGCGCACTGCGGAGCTGGCGCAATCGCTGACCCTGGCCAACCAGGAGCTGACCCAGCTGGCGCTGCACGACACCCTCACCGGGCTGCCCAACCGCAGCCTGCTGACCGACCGCATCGAGCAGGCCATCGCCAAGGTGGCCGAGCAGGGCGGCTGCTTTGCGCTGATGTTCATCGACCTGGACGGGTTCAAGCCGGTCAACGACGCGTTCGGTCATCACACCGGCGACCAGTTGCTCAAGGAGGTGGCGATGCGCCTGCGTGGCCACCTGCACAGCCAGGACACCCTGGCGCGCATCGGCGGTGACGAATTCGTGCTGCTGGTGGAGCTGGACGAGCCTGAAGATGCGGTGGGGGTGGCCGCCAAACAGGTCAACCTGGTGTCGCGCCCGTTCCGGGTGGCCGAGCAGAGCCTGCAGATCTCCGCCAGCGTCGGCATCGTGTTGTACCCCGGCAACGGCGCCGACCAGATGGAGCTGCTGCGCAATGCCGACGCGGCCATGTACCACGCCAAGAGCGCCGGCAAGAACGCCTACAGCTTTTTCGATGTGTCGATGAACAGCAACGCGCGTCTGCAGCTGCAGTTGCTGCAGGACCTGCGCATGGCGCTGGAGCAGCGCCAGTTGCGCCTGTTCTACCAGCCCAAGTTCGATGCGGTGGGGCGCCAGCCTATCGGTGCCGAGGCCCTGCTGCGCTGGGAGCACCCGCAGCACGGCATGTTGCTGCCCGATCGCTTCATCCAGCTGGCGGAAAAAACCGGGTTGATCATCCCGATCGGCGAGTGGGTGCTGGACGAGGCCTGCCGCCAGATGCGCAGCTGGATGGACCAGGGCTATGAAAACTGGCGGGTTGCAGTGAACCTGTCGGCCATCCAGTTCTGCCATGCCGGGCTGGTGGACAGCGTGGCGTCGGCCTTGCAGCGTCATCGCCTGCCGGCCAACAGCCTGACCCTGGAGATCACCGAAACCACCGCCATGCACGACGCCGATGCGAGCCTGATGGTGTTGCAGCGCCTGTCGGACATGGGCGTGGACCTGTCCATCGACGATTTCGGTACCGGCTACTCAAGCCTGATGTACTTGAAGCGCCTGCCGGCCAACGAGCTGAAGATCGACCGTGGCTTCGTGCGCGACCTGGAGCAGGACAGCGACGATGCCGCAATCGTGTCGGCCATCGTGGCGCTGGGGCAGGCACTGGGGTTGAGGATTGTTGCCGAAGGGGTGGAAACCGACCGCCAGCAGGACTTCCTGACCCGTCTGGGGTGTGATTCGCTGCAAGGGTACCTGCTCGGTCAGCCGCTGCCGGCCGAGCGTTTCATGGCTGATATCGAGAGACTGGCGGTGGGGCAGGCCTGAGCGCCAGCGTCAGGCCGAGCGCAGCGCACACGAGGGCTGGAACGCTTCAAGCTCGTCTTCCACCGCTTCGATGATGCGCTCCACATCCGACGCCGCCATCAGTGTGGCGCACGGAATGCCGGCAATCGCCAGCAGGGTTTCGCCGGTGGCGCGATCGAACACGCGCGCCACCATGCTGCGCGGTGCATCCATGCTGGCTTCAAAGCCCAGCGGATGGAAGTGCCAGCGCATCATCTGGCAGGCGTTGGGAAACGTGAGCTTGTTCATGCCGGCCTCCTTTTACAGCTGACCCCGATTCGCTGAGCATGCCTGTACCCGGGACACGCTGCCCAGGGAAGGCCAAGACCCTAACCATAGCACCGATGCGGCCGCTGTCCGCCGCTTGTTTGCGCCCCGTTGCAGGATGTTTGACCTGCGTCACAATGGCTTTTTGCTATGTGTGGGTTGCGCAAGCGTTTGCGTGGTCCGCATTGCGGCGGGTGAGGCTGTCATGGCCGCTGAAGCGGGCAGGGTGGCGCCACGGGTATTTCAGACCAGCGGCGGGCTCAGCTGAGCAGGCCGGCGGCGATGTTGATGGTGAAACCCAGAATCGCGGTGTTGAACACGAAACCGATCACCGAGTGGGCCAGCACCACGCGGCGCAGTTCACGCCCGGCCACGCCCACATCGGAGGTTTGCACCGCGACGCTGAGGGTGAACGAGAAGTAGTGGAAGTCCCAGTAATCGGGGTTGCGCTCCTCGTCTGGAAAGCGCAGCAGCGGCTGCTTGGCGGTGCTGGTGTAGAACAGGCGCGCATAGTGCAGGCTGAAGATGGTGCCGATCAGCAGCCACGAGCCGGCCACGGTGAGGCCGGTGTACAGGTAGTGCAGGGCCTGGGTGCTGCCGGTCAGGCCCTTGCTGCTGGCCAGTTGCAGGGTGACTGCGGCAAGGCTGGCGATGGCAGCGATACTCACGGTAAACAGCACCAGCCCGGCATTTTCGTCCTCGATGCAGGCCACCTTGCGCACCTGGCCCGGTTTTGCCCGCAGGGTCAGCCAGAACACCAGCAGCAGGTACAGCCAGACCCCGAGGTTCCAGCCCGCCAGGATGTGTTGCACCAGGTTGTCTGCCGGGATGAACACGCCGCCCAGGCAGCCGACCAGTGCGGCGGCGCTCAGGCGCGGGTGGGTATGGGCCAGTTTGTGGAATGCCATGTTGCCTCACGTCGATGGATGCACCGCCAACTGTAGCCTATACCTAGGAAGCCTTTCTTCAGGCGCCACTGGAGCGACCGCATGAAACACGCATTGATCATCGGCACCTTGTGCCTGGCCGGGCTGGGCCTGGCCGGTTGTTCGAGCAGCACCGTGCAGCCCGACGAGTACTCCGGGTTCCTCAAGGACTACAGCCGTCTCAAGCAGACCACCTCGCCCTCCGGTGCCACGGTGATGCGCTGGATCGACCCGAACCTCAAGCTCGACCGCTACACCAGCGTATACATCGAGCCCAGCCAGCTGTATCCCAAGCCGCAACCTACCGCGCGGATTCCGCAGAGCACCCTGCAAGGCATCACCCACTACTACGACCAGGCGCTCAAGCGCGAGCTGGGCAAGTCGTTGCCGCTGGCCACCGGCCCTGGCCCGGGGGTGATCGTGGTACGCCCGGCGATCACGGCCGTCAGCAGCAAGACCGAGGGCCTGAAGGCATACGAAGTGATTCCGGTGGCGCTGGTGGCGGCAGCGGTGAGCACGGCCTCGGGCATCCGCGACCAGGAAACCGATATCGCCACCGAGGCGCAGTTTCTGGATGGCGGCAACAACAAGGTGCTCGCCCAGGTGGTGCGCAAGGGCAGTGGCAAGCCGCTGGAAAACGACAGCCAGGTGATGAAGGCCGACGATGTGAAGGCAGTGCTCGATGGCTGGGCGTCCGACCTGCACCAGTCCTACCTCAAGCTCAAGGGCCATTGAGCCCTGTGCCAGGCCATTCGGGGAACCCCGCAATGGCCTGGCAGCGTGTTGGCCGGTCTGCCGGCCCCTGCGGCCGACGACAGTTGACCGCTTCACCATTGAAACCCGGCTTCAATCAGCCTAGCCTGCGCGGCATACCGTTGAAAGGAGCCCGTCATGCAAGGCGTTACCCGCAAGATCACCCAGGCCATTCTGTACGAAGTCATCGCGGTGGCCTGTGTCGCACCGGCCCTGGCGTTGGCCTTCGATGAGGGCATGGCCCATTCCACCGTGCTGTCGGTGATCATGTCGGGCATGGCCCTGGGCTGGAACATGCTCTACAACTACCTGTTCGAGTTCTGGGAGGCACGTCAGGCCCGACGCAGCCGAACCTTCGTGCGGCGCCTGCTGCATGCCATCGGCTTCGAGGGCGGGCTGGTGCTGATCCTGCTGCCGGTGGTGGCCTGGTGGCTGGACATCAGCCTGTGGGCGGCACTGGGCACCAACCTTGCGCTGTTCGTGTTCTTCTTCGTGTACGCCTTCGTGTTCCAGTGGGGCTTCGACCGGGTGTTCGGCGTGCCCGAATCGGCGCACGAACGCGGCGTGCAAGCCTGCACGAGCGCAAAATGAATGATTGACTTGAAAAAGGCCCTGGGCTAGTTTCGCTGCCATGACCTTATTCGCAGCGTTGCCTTCGCACAGCATTATTACCGCCATTATCAGATTGGCGGGCTAGCGAGCACCTTGCACCTAACCCGCCCTGGAGGCGGGTTTTTCCTTTCTGACTCCTGGGCACTTCAAAAAAAACCAGGAGTCACCGATGACCAGCCTTACCGTCTGCCCCAGCACCTCGACCAGCGCCACCAGCCTGCTGTCGGACTACGTGCGAAGGATTCTTGCCGCACCGGTATATGACCTGGCCATCGAGACGCCCCTGCAGCCCGCCCGGGCGCTGTCCGAGGCCCTGGGCAACAACGTGCTGCTCAAGCGCGAAGACCTGCAGCCGACCTTTTCCTTCAAGATCCGCGGGGCCTACACCCGCCTCAGTCGCCTGAGCACCGAGCAGCGCGAGCGCGGGGTGATCACCGCGTCCGCCGGCAACCATGCCCAGGGCGTGGCGCTGGCCGCCCGTGAACTGGGCATGCGCGCCACCATCGTGATGCCCACCACCACTCCGGCGCTGAAGATCGAAGGGGTGCGCTCGCGTGGCGGCAATGTGGTGCTGCACGGTGACAGCTTCCCGCGGGCGCTGGCCCATGCGCTGCAACTGGCCCAGAGCGAAGGCGCCACGTTCGTGCCACCGTTCGACGACCCGGACGTGATTGCAGGGCAGGGCACCGTGGCCATGGAGATCCTGCGTCAGCAACCGGGCGAGCTGGACGCGATCTTCGTGCCGGTGGGCGGCGGCGGCCTGATCGCCGGCATCGCCGCCTACGTCAAGTACCTGCGCCCGCAGGTAAAGGTGATCGGCGTCGAGCCGCATGACTCTAACTGCCTGCAGGCCGCGCTGGCCGCTGGCGAGAGGGTGGTGCTGCCCCAGGTCGGCACCTTCGCCGACGGCGTGGCGGTTGCGCAGATCGGCGCGCATTGCTTCGAGGTGTGCCGGCATTACGTGGACGAAGTGGTCACGGTCAGCAGCGACGAGCTGTGCGCGGCCATCAAGGACATCTACGACGACACCCGCTCGATCACCGAGCCTTCCGGTGCGCTGGCGGTGGCCGGGATCAAGAAGTACGTGGCCAGCCGCGGCGTGACGGGCCAGACCCTGGTGGCAATCGACTCCGGTGCCAACGTCAACTTCGACCGCCTGCGCCATGTGGCCGAACGCGCCGAACTGGGCGAGCAGCGCGAGGCGGTCATCGCGGTGACCATCCCCGAGCAGCCGGGCAGCTTCCGCGCCTTTTGCCAGGCCCTGGGCCAGCGCCAGATCACCGAGTTCAACTACCGCTACCAGCCCGGCAAGGAGGCCCGCCTGTTCGTCGGCGTGCAGACCCACCCGCACACCGACCCGCGCGCGCAGTTGCTGGCCAGCCTGGCCGGGCAGGGCTACGAGGTGCTGGACCTGACCGAGAACGAGCTGGCCAAGTTGCATATCCGCCACACCGTGGGCGGCCACTCGGCCCCCTCGCTCGACGAGCGGGTGCTGCGCTTCGAGTTCCCGGAGCGTCCTGGCGCCTTGCTGGGTTTTCTGGAGCGCCTGGGCAAGCGCTGGAACATCAGCCTGTTCCACTACCGCAACCACGGGGCTGCCGAGGCGCGGGTGTTCGTGGCGCTGCAGGTGCCGGACGATGAGCTGGCGCAGTTGCCAGGCACCCTCGACGGCATGGGCTATCGCTACTGGGACGAGACCGACAACCCAGCCTATCGGCTGTTTCTTGGCTGACTTTGCGCTGGATCAACATGCCCTGTGGCCCACGGGCGGATCCTTGAGGCAGAGATATAAAGCCTGAGGAATACCGCCATGAGCAGCACGTTTTTCATCCCAGCCGTCAACATCATGGGCATCGACTGCCTGGACGAAGCCATGACCGCCATTGTCGGCTATGGCTTTGCCAAGGCGTTGATCGTCACCGATACCGGGTTGGCCAAGGCCGGCGTGGCACAGCGAATCGCCGAGCAGCTGGCGATGCGTGACATCGACTCGGTGGTGTTCGACGGCGCCAAGCCCAACCCGAGCATCGCCAACGTGGAGCAGGGCCTGGCGATGCTCAAGCGCGAGCACTGCGACTGCGTGATTTCGCTGGGCGGCGGTTCACCCCACGACTGCGCCAAGGGCATTGCCCTGTGTGCCACCAATGGCGGGCACATCGGCGACTACGAAGGGGTCGACCGCTCCGCCAAGCCGCAATTGCCGCTGATCGCGATCAATACCACGGCCGGTACGGCCAGCGAGATGACGCGCTTCTGCATCATCACCGACGAGGCGCGCCACGTGAAAATGGCCATCGTCGACCGCAACGTCACCCCGTTGCTGTCGGTGAACGACCCGGCGCTGATGGTCGGCATGCCCAGGTCGCTGACGGCGGCCACCGGTATGGATGCACTGACCCACGCCATCGAGGCCTATGTATCCACGGCGGCCACGCCGATCACCGACGCCTGCGCACTCAAGGCCATCGAGCTGATCAGCCGCAACCTGCGCCAGGCGGTGATCGACGGGCAGGACCTGACCGCGCGGGAGAACATGGCCTATGCGCAGTTCCTCGCCGGCATGGCGTTCAACAATGCTTCGCTGGGGTTCGTGCATGCGATGGCGCATCAGCTCGGTGGCTTCTACGATCTGCCGCACGGGGTGTGCAACGCGGTGCTGCTGCCCCATGTGCAGCGCTTCAATGCGGCGGTGAGCGCGGCGCGCCTGCGTGATGTGGCACAGGCGATGGGCGTGGCGGTGGAGGGGCTGAACGCGGCGCAGGGTGCCGATGCGGCGATCCAGGCCATCGTGCAACTGAGCGACGATATCGAGATCCCGCCGGGGCTGGAGGTGCTGGGTGCGCGGGTGGCGGATGTGCCGACCCTGGCGGCCAACGCGCTCAAGGATGCCTGCGGCCTGACCAACCCGCGGCGGGCCAGCCAGGCCGAGATCGAGGCGATCTTCAAGGCAGCCTTCTAGCGCATCTTCGCTGGCAAGCCAGCTTCCACAGGGTTCTGCGGTACAGCCAGAACCTGTGGGCTGGCTTTGCGGCGATGCCGTCAGACCACCAGCGACAACAGCATGATGAAGATGATGCCCACCACCGACAGGATGGTTTCCATCATGCTCCAGGTCTTGAAGGTTTCGGCCACGGTCATGTTGAAGTACTGCTTGACCAGCCAGAAACCCGCATCGTTGACATGCGACAGGATCAGCGAGCCGGCCCCCGTGGCCAGCACCAGCAGCTCGCGGTTCACGCCCGGTATCATGCCGATCACCGGGGCCACGATACCCGCACCGGTAATGGTCGCTACCGTCGCCGAGCCCGTGGCGATGCGAATCACCGCCGCCACCAGCCAGGCCAGCATGATCGGCGAGATCTGCGCCTGCACCGCCATCTGACCGATCACGTTGCCCACACCGGTATCCACCAGCATCTGCTTGAAGCCGCCCCCAGCCCCCACGATCAGCACGATTGCCGCCGTAGGCGCCAGGCTCTGGTCGAGCATCTTCATGATCTGCTGGCGACTGAAGCCCTGGGCCGAGCCGAAGGTGTAGAAGGCCAGCAGCAGGGCTGCCAGCAGCGCCGTGATCGGGTGCCCGATCAGGTCCATCCACTGGCGAAAGATGTGCTCGGCCGGCAGTACCACGTCGGCGAAGGTCTTGAGCAGCATCAGGAACACCGGCAGCAGGATGGTCACCAGCGTGATGGCGAAGCTGGGCAGTTGCGTGCGCTCGGCTTCGCGGGCGATCTGGTCCATCAGCTCCTGGGACGGCGAGCCGGGGATGTACCGCGAAATGAACGTGCCGTACAGCGGCCCGGCGATGATCGCCGTGGGCAGCGCCACGATCAGCCCGTAGAAGATGGTCTTGCCGATGTCGGCGCCGAACACGCCGATGGCCAGCAGCGGGCCCGGGTGCGGCGGCACCAGCCCGTGCACCACCGACAGCCCGGCCAGCAGCGGAATGCCGATCTTGATCAGCGATACGCCGGTGCGCCGGGCCACGATGAACACCAGGGGTATCAGCAGCACGAAGCCGATTTCGAAGAACAGCGGGATGCCCACCAGGAAGGCGGCGAACATCATGGCCCAGTGCACCTTCTGCTTGCCGAAGGCGCGAATCAGGGTTTGCGCGATCTGGTCGGCGCCGCCGGAATCGGCCATCAGCTTGCCGAGCATGGTGCCCAGTGCCAGCACGATCCCGACAAAGCCGAGTACGCCCCCGAAACCGTCCTGGAACGACTTCATCACTTTGGCTACCGGCATGCCGGAGGTCAGGCCCAGAAAGCCCGCGGCCAGGGTCAGCGCCACGAAAGGGTGCACCTTGAAGTGGGTGATCAGCAGCACCAGGCCGATGATGGTCACCAGTGCATCAAGCAAGAGGTAGGTATCAGTTGCCAGACCGAACATGGTTCAGTGCCTCGTATTGTCATTGTTGTGGGCGGAACTTTTACAGCGTGCAGCAGTCGAGACAGCGCTATCTTTGGTGAGCCGGAAAACTGCCGGGAAATCAGGCAGTTCGCGCCAGTGCCGACTCACCGCAGGGCTTTAGCCAGGTGTCTACCTGACGGGCCAGCTGGGCGATGGGTTGGGTGGCGTCCAGGGTCAGGGTCAGGGTTTCGCCGCGCGGTGACTCCAGGGCGGCGAACTGGCTGTCGATCAGGCTTGCCGGCATGAAGTGGCCGGGGCGTGCCAGCACGCGGCGTTCGGCTTCCTGGGGCGTCAGTTCGAGGAACACGAAGCCCAGGTCGGGTACGGCGTGGCGCAGGGCGTCGCGGTAGCGCTTTTTCAGCGCCGAGCAGGTGAGGATCGGCCGTTCGCCGGCCTTGAGGGTGGCCTGCAGCTCTTCGCCCAGGCGGATCAGCCAGCCAGCGCGGTCGTCATCGTCAAGGGGAATGCCGGCGCTCATCTTCTGGATGTTGGCGGCAGGGTGAAAGGCATCGCCTTCGATCAGGCGGCCGCCGCTGCAATCGGCGATGGCAGAACCGACGCAGCTCTTGCCGCAGCCAGCCACGCCCATCACCACAATAGCGGACAGGGGAGAGTTCATCGGTACCTCCTGCGGGGTGAGATAGCGCTATCTTTGACCGAGGCTGACAACGCCTCGGCGGCTTCCCACCCGGTTGTTATTGGTTTTGTAAAAGCAGTCTGGGCGCTCATCGCCGTGCACCTGCAGTTATGCATTGCCTGACGTCTGAGACAGCGCTACCTTAGTGCCCGTTCCCTTCTCTTTGCAAGCCGAAAAATAAAAGCCCCCATGACCCGCATTGGCTCCCGTACTACCGGTCGTCCCACCCTGGCTGAAGTGGCCAGGCTTTCCGGGGTTTCCCCGATCACCGCATCGCGCGCCCTGCGCGGCATCAGCACGGTTGCCCCGGAACTGGTGCAGAAGGTCAAGGATGCTGCCGCAGCGCTGGGCTATGTCGCCAACCCGGCAGCCCGCGCGTTGGCGTCGGCACAGAGCCAGTCGGTGGTGGTGCTGATTCCGTCGCTGTCCAACCAGCTGTTCATCGAAACCCTCGAAGCCATCCACGACGTGATGCGCCCGCGCGGCCTTGAAGTGCTGATCGGCAACTTCCACTACGACGTGGCCGAAGAGGAGAACCTGATTCGCAACTACCTGGCCTACCAGCCGTGCGGCATGCTGCTCACCGGTTTTGACCGCACCGAGGCGTCGCAGCAGATGCTGGCCGCCAGTGGTGTGCCCTGCGTGCACATGATGGAGCTGGGTGGGCCGGACACGGCCACTTCGGTCGGGTTTTCCCAGCAGCAGGCCGGGCGCGCGGCCGCCCGACACCTGATCGAACGCGGGCGGCGGCGCCTGGGCTTCATTGCCGCGCAGCTCGATCCGCGGGTGATGCAACGCGCCGACGGGTTCCGCCAGGCGCTGGACGAAGCAGGGCTGTATGACCCGGCGCTGGAAATGCTCGCACCGCAGCCGTCATCCATCGGCCTGGGCGGCGAGCTGTTCAGCCAGTTGCTCGAGCGTCACCCGGAGGTGGACGGGCTGTTCTTCTGCAACGACGACCTGGCCCAGGGCGCGATTCTGCAGGCCTTGCGCCAGGGCATCGAGGTGCCGGGGCAGGTGGCGATGGTGGGCTTCAACGACCTGCCGGCATCGGCTCACCTGGTACCGCGCCTGACCTCCATTCGCACCCCGCGCGCTGCCGTTGGGCGGCAGGCTGCGCAGGCGCTGCTGGCGTTGCTCGACGGCAAGGGCGGGCAGCCGCGCACCCAGGACCTGGGCTTCGAACTGATGGTGCGCGAAAGCAGTTGACGTGGGGTGATAAACGGTGATGGCAGTTGGCTTGCAGGGTACAGAAGTGCATCTATGCTGAGCAAAAACCGCCAATGGAGTGGTAACCAATGTTTAACGCCCATCGCAAGTCTGACCTGGCTGAAATCGAGCGTTGCACCCAAGCGTTACACCACTCCAATGCCAAGCTTGCGGCCATAGGCCGCTCGATGGCCATGATCGAGTTCAGCCCCGACGGGGTGATTCTCGAAGCCAACGAGCGTTTCTGCTCCACCCTGGGCTATGCCGCCGAGGAGATCATCGGCAAGCACCACCGCATTTTCTGCGAGCCCGACTACGTCAAGAGCGATGAGTACCGCACCCTGTGGCGCGACCTGGCGCGGGGCGAGGCCCACAGCGGTACCTTTCTGCGGCGCGACAAGGCCGGGCACGATGTGTGGCTGGAGGCCAGCTACATGCCGGTGTTCGGCGCCAACCAGCAGGTCACCAGCGTGATCAAGGTCGCCTCCGACATCACCCGGCGGGTGGTCGAGGAGCATGAGAGCGACAGCCTGATCAATGCCATCAGCCGTTCCATGGCGATGGTCGAGTTCACCCCCGAAGGCAATGTGATCCGTGCCAACGAGAACTTCCTCAAGACCATGCATTACCGGGCCGAGGAGGTCATTGGCCAGCACCACAGCCTGTTCTGCCACCGCAGCGAAAGCGAGTCGAGCGCCTACAAGGCATTCTGGGCCTCGCTCAATCGCGGCGAGTACCATTCCCATCGTTTCGAGCGCAAGAACAAACTCGGGCAGATGGTGTACCTGGAAGCTTCCTACAACCCGATCTTCGATACCCGTGGCCGCCTGTACAAGGTGGTCAAGTTCGCCAGCGACATCACCCACCAGGTGTGTACCCAGCAGACGGCGGCCGAAGCGGCCCACGCCACCTCGGTGCAGAACGATGCCTGTGCGCGCAAGGGCTCGGAGGTGGTGCAGCATACGGTGCAGGTGATCGAGGAGATCTCCCGCGAGCTCAATGCTGCAGCCCGCAGCATCGATGCGGTGAGCAAGCAGTCGGAACTGATCGGGCAGATCGTGCAGACCATCCGCAGCATTGCCGACCAGACCAACCTGCTGGCCCTGAACGCCGCCATCGAGGCGGCGCGGGCAGGTGAGCACGGCCGCGGCTTTGCCGTGGTGGCCGACGAGGTGCGCAGCCTGGCGGCACGCACCAGCAAGGCGACCCTGGAGATCGTCGATGTGGTGCGCCAGAACCACGACCTTTCACTCAATGCGGTGGCCAGCATGCAGTCGAGCCTCAGCCGCACCGGGCTGGGGGTGGAACTGGCCAATGAGGCGGGGGAAGTGATCCTGGAAATCCAGCAGGGTTCGCAGCACGTGGTGGACGCCATCAGCCAGATCAACTCGACCCTGCAACTGCACTGAGCCTCATCTCAGCCGGCGGCAATGGATCGCTGCAGGTGTTCATGCAGATCCTTCAGGCTCTGTTCCAGTGCCGCCAGCAACGCCTCGATGGCCTTGTCCGGGGCCTTGCCGGTACAGGCCTGCTCCAGCGCATCGCAGTGCCCCACCAGGCCATGGGCCTTGAGCATCTTGGCGCCGCCCTTGATGCGGTGCGACAGGCTGCGCAGTTGCTGTCGACTCGCGCCTGAGCCCAGTGCACGCAACGCCTCGAGGTCTTCGGCGCTGCTGCGCTCCAGCTCCGTCAGCAGACGCTTGATCAGCCGTGGGTCACCCAGGGTCAGGTGCTTGAGGTTGTCGATGTTGAAACCGCTGTTGTCCTCGGCGCGGGGCTCGGGTGGCGCCTGCGGCTCGGGGGTATCCACCCCCGACAGGTGACGGCTCAAGGCGCCCAGGCCGATCGGCTTGAACAGGCAGTCATCCATGCCCGACGCCAGGCAGCGCTCGCGTTCGTCGGCCTGGGCGTTGGCGGTCAGGCCCAGGATCAGGCAGGGCGGGCGATTCGCCTGGGCTTCCTGGGCACGAATCTCGCGCGCCAGCTGGTGGCCGTCCATGCCGGGCATGTTGCAGTCGGTGATCACGGCGTCGAAGCGCCCGGCCTGCCAGGCCTGCAGGCCGCCCGCGCCGTCGCTGGCCTGGGTCACCCGATGGCCCAGCACGCTCAGCTGCTTTTCCAGCAGCATGAGGTTGGCGGGGTAGTCGTCGACCACCAGGATGTTCAGCCGCTGGCTGGCCTGCGCCGTTGGCTCCTGGGCCGGTTCCTCGGGTTGACTGGCAGTGCTGGCCAGCATCAGCGGCAGGCTGACCGTGACCTGGGTGCCATGGCCCGGGGTGCTGTGCAGCTCCAGGCTGCCCTGCATCAGTTCGCACAGGGTCCGGCTGATCACCAGGCCCAGGCCGGTGCCCTGGCGAGCCGGCTGGCTGCCGGCCTGGATGAAGGGGTGGAACAGGCGCTGCTGGTCCGGCTGGCTGATGCCGATGCCGCTGTCCTCGACGGCCAGGTGCATGTGCACCTGCTTGCCGCACGGTGTGGGCTGGCACTGCAGGCGCACGTTGACGCCGCCGCGCTCGGTGAACTTGATGGCATTGCCCAGCAGGTTGGACAGGATCTGGCGAAAACGCAGCGGGTCGATCTCCACCAGGGCGGCGGGGGGCTGCAGGTCCTGGGTCAGGCTGATGTCCTTGAGACGGGCGCTGCTTTCGAACACCTGCACGGTGCTGCGTACCAGCGCACCCAGGTCGGTGGGTTGTGGCGCCAGGCTCATGTGTCCGGATTCGATGCGGGCGATGTCCAGCACGTCGCCGATCAGCTCCAGCAGGCTGCTGGCCGAATCGAATGCCACCTGCAGGGAGTGCTCGTCGGTGCGGCCCTGTGCGGCATCCTTCAGGGCAAGCTCGAGCAGGCCGATCACCGCGTTCATGGGGGTGCGGATCTCGTGGCTCATGGTGGTCAGGAAGGTGCTCTTGGCGTGGTTGGCGCTGTCGGCCTGTTCCTTGGCCACATGCAGCTCTTCGAGCAGGTGTTCGCTGATGCGCAGCTGCAGTTGCAGGGCCTGCTCGGCCTCGGCGCGTTGCTGCATCAGCTTGCGCAGGTAACGGTTCCACAACGCTATGGCAAGCACCAGCGCCACCGCGATGCCCAGAATCTGCAGCACCAGCGAGCGGTAGTTGCGCCAGGGCGTGTCGCTGATCAGGGCGTTGATGCGCCAGCGATTGACCAGCTGGGTCATCTGCTCGGGCGGGATGCTGAGCAGGGATTTTTCCAATATCGCATGCAGTGGCGAAGAACGTTCGGTGGCGAAGGCGGCGAGGGCAGGGGTGTCGTCCAGCAGGGTGGCGATGCGCAGGCGGTCCTTGAACATGCGGCTGATGAAGTAGGCGGCGTTGATCTGCGAACTGAGCGCCGCGTCCGCGCGGCCCTGGGCCACGTACTCCATCAGTGCCAGCGGGTCGTCGACTTCGATCAGGCTGATGGCGGGATAGCGCTGGCGCAGTTCGGCGCTCACCGGTGTACCGCGAATGATCGCCAGGCGCTTGCCGTCGAGCTGGTCGGGGTGGCGGATCGATGTATCGCGCACGCTGGTCACCAGCACCCTCGGGTTGGCCAGGTAGGGCCGGGTGAAGGCCAGGGTTCTGGCGCGCTGCTCACCATAGTTGAGCGCGCCGACGACCTCGGCTTCGCCCTGTTCGACCATGCTGATCATGGTGGGCACCGAGTCGGTCTCGATGATCTGGAACTTCAGCCCGCTGCGCAGGCTGATCTGCGCCAGCACGTCGGCGGTGATGCCGCGAAAGTGCTGGTTTTCGTCGAAGAAGCTCAGGGGCGCGAAGTACTTGTTGATGACCACGCGCACGCTGGGATGCTGCGCGATCCAGTGTCGCTCTTCGTCGGTCAGCGCGATGTCCGCCCGGTTGAGCAGGATGCTGCTCACGCCGCTGGTCCAGCGGCGCATCACGTTCAGCCGGTCGCTGTCGGTGATGCTGCCCAATGCCTTGTTCACCAGGTCCAGCAACGCGGTGTTCTCGCGCACCAGGGCAAAGCCGAAGGAAGAGCGCTGGGGTTTGACGTAGTGGGAGATCTGCAGGCTTTCGCGGTAGTTCTTGCCGATCAGGTAGTCGGAACTGATCGCGTCGCCGATGAATGCATCGGCCTGGCCCAGGGCCACCGCCGACAGGGCCGACATGGTCGAGGCGTACAGTTGCAGGTTCGCCCGGGGGTAGAGCTGGCGTACCAGCGACGGTGGCAGGTAGTGTTCGACCATCGACAGCGTCAGCCCGTCGAGCGGGTCGTCTGGGTCATGGGTCACGCCGACGGGGGTCGCGATGATCGGCTGGTCGTCGGCGTAGGGCTGGCTCATCACCAGTGCGCTGTCGGCGGCTTCGTAGCCGTTGGCGCTGCCCAGCAGATCGATCTGGCCACTGTGCAGGGCGGCGATGGCCTGGATACGGTTCGAGAACTGCAGCACCTGCACCGGGATCTTCAACTGCTCGCCGATCAGGCCGGCGAAGTCGGCGCTGACCCCTTCATAGTCGTGCTGGCTCACATTGATGTCGAAGGGCGGGTAGTCCGGCGCCGAGGTGCCCAGGCGCAGCACCTGCTTGTGCTTGAGCCACCGACGTTCGGCGAGGGTCAGCGGGGGTGGCGCACTGCTGCTGACCGAGCGCCCGAGCAGTTGGCGGGCAACCCCCGGCTCCTGTGCCATGGCGCTTATCGCCAGCCACTGCACCAGGCAGGCGAGCAGCAGGGCAGGCAGGCAACGCTTGGTCATGGGCGGCTCAGGTCAGTGCGTTGCGGTTGGCCACATCGATCAACTCAACCAGCGATACCACCCCGAGCTTTTCCATGATGCGGGTCTTGTAGGTGCTGATGGTCTTGGCGCTGAGGATCATCGCCGTGGCGATTTCGCCATTGCTGGCGCCCTTGGCCAACTGGCGCAGCACCTCGAACTCACGGTTGGACAGCTTGTCCAGGCGCTGGAGTTCCGAGCTTGACCGGTCATTGAAGCGTGACGCATCGGGCAGGTAGGAGTAGCCGTTGAGCACGGCCTTGAGGGCGGCGCTCAGGATATCGAGGTCTTCGTCCTTGCGCACGAATGCCGAGGCACCGGACTCGATGCAACGGCGGGCGAACAGCCGGGGTGGGCGGCCGGTCAGTACCAGGATACGTGGCGGGTTGGTCAACTGGCTGAGCCGCTCCAGCACGCTCAGGCCATCCAGGCGTGGCAGCCCCAGATCGAGGATCACCACGTCAGGCTGCAGCTTGCGCGCCAGTTCGACGGCACTGGCGCCGTCTCGGGCTTCACCGACGATGTTGTAGCCATCGCGCTCCAGCAGGGTGCGGATGGCGAAGAGGATGGTGGTGTGGTCATCAACGATCAAGACTTTGGGCATCGCGCAACTCCTTGTCAGAGAGGTGATCCAGGCCCCGAACCGTTCGGGGCGACGCCTGCCCAGGCTCTGGCAAGGCGGCCAAGATACGTGGAAACGCTCAGCAGGAGTACGTCCAGTATAGAAGTGAGGAAGAAATCAGTTCGATTAGAGGATTTTTCTTACAAGGCGCTCGAAAGTTCTGTAGCCGATTTCCTATCGCCTGGGCCGTCAAGGTCGGTACAGGTGCGCATGCCCGGCGCGGTAGAGCGCCGACTCGCTGAAGGTATCGCTGCCCAACACCCGGCCCACCAGGATCAGTGCGGTGCGTCGAAAGCCCTTGGCCTGCACCCGTTGCACGATGTCGTCCAGGCTGCCCAGCACCCAGTCCTGATCTGGCCAGGTGGCGCGGTGCACCACGGCGATCGGGCAGTCGCTGCCGTAATGCGGGCGCAGTTCCTCGACGATTCTGGCCAGGTGCTTGACCCCCAGGTGAATGGCCAGGGTTGCCTGGTGGCTGGCCAGGCTCCCCAGCGATTCGCCCGGCGGCATCGGCGAGGTATCGCCGTAGCGCGTCAGGATCACGCTCTGGGCGATGTCCGGCAGGGTCAGCTCGCATTCGAGCAGGGCGGCACTGGCAGCCACGGCGGTCACGCCGGGGATGATCTGGAACGGGATACCCAGTTCACGCAGGTGGCGGATCTGTTCGCCGATCGCACCGTACAGCCCAGGGTCGCCGCTGTGTACGCGGGCCACATCCTGGCCGTTGGCGTGGGCCGTGCGCATCAGCTCGATGATCTGCCCCAGGTGCAGTTCGGCGCTGTTGATCACGGTTTCGGCGCGGTGGCCTTCGAGCACGGCGGCGGGCACCAGTGAGCCGGCATAGATGATCACCGGGCAGCTGTGGATCAGGCGCTGGCCCTTGACGGTGATCAGCTCGGGGTCGCCCGGGCCGGCACCGATGAAATAGACGGTCATGATGAATCCTTGGAAAGATTGCGCGGCATTATCCGTCAAACGGCGGGGCCCAGGCCAATGCCAGGGTGGCGGCGCCTTGCACGGTGCGTGGCAGGCGCAGTGCGGCATTGGCGCCGCCGCGTTGCTCGGCCAGGGCCAGCGCGGCGCTTTCGGCCACCCCATGGCAGCCGCTGAGGGCGAACGCCGTGGGCGAACGGTGGCTCAGGCGGCTTTCGAAGGGGGCCAGTTGCGCGGCCGAAAAGAACACCAGCGGCAACCCCAGTTGCCTGGCCAGTTCATGCAGGCCGGGTTCGTCGGCCTTGAGGTCGATGCTGGCCAGCCCGGCGAGGGCAGAGGCGGGCAGGTGATGGGCGAACAGGGTCTGCTGGAGCAGGGCGGCCAGTTCGCGGGCCGGGCAGCCGCGACGACAGCCCAGCCCGGCATACAACTGCATCAGGCTGGCTGGCGACGGTACAGCCAGGCACTGAGCAGGCCCAAGGCCAGCCAGAACGCGGCATTGGTCAACAGCGACGCCACCTTGAACTGCGCCTCCAGTGCTTGCGGCGCCAGGCTCTCGTGCACCTCCGGCTGCGGCGCACCGATCACGTGCGGAACAACCAGCAATGCCACACCCAGTGCCTTGAGCAGCCAGTTGTGGGCAAACACGATCAGGGCCAGGCCGGCAGCAGTGGCAGCCGCGGCGCCCACCCACCACAGTTGACGCTGCGCCAGGTCGGCGGCGGCAGTGCCCGGCAGCTCTGGCGGCAGCCCGAGGGTGGGCGCCAGGCAGAATACCGCGAACCCGGCAAGCCCCCAGGCTGCGCCGGTGGCGGTACGGCCCGGCGCACGCAGGGTGTACAGCGCAGCCAGGATCAGGGCAAAGCCGACGGCCACCACCAGGTTGCCACCGGTGGTCGACAGCACGCGCTGCCAGCCGTCTTCAGGCGACCAGGCCTCGGCATCGTGGTGGTGGCCTTCACCCGCGGCGTCGGCATGCTCATGGGTTTGGGCGGCCGGTGCCGGGTTCTCGTAGGTTTCGGCCTGCAGAATCAGCGGTGCGACCCAGAAGCTTTGCAGCAGGGTCAGCAGCAGGGCGGCGAGCAGGCCGGTAAAACCTGCGGTGCGGGCAATGCGCTTGATCATCGGGGCAGGTCTCAGTGGCAAGGGAACGCGGCGCTGTGGCGGGTATCGTGGGCAGCGTTGTGCACCGCCTCGATGTGCGAGAAGCCGGCGAAGTAGACCAGGCAAAGGCCCAGCAGCGATGCACCGATGGCGACGGCCAGGCGCTGGCTGAGGGTAGTGGGGGTGACGAGGGGCTGGCTGGCGGTACTGATGGGCATGGCGCGTTCCTTTTTGCTGTTGTCGTGTCGTGGGGGCTATCGGCAACAGGCAAGCGCGGCCAACCCCTGCGCGAGGCTCGCCCAGGGGTTCAACAGCGCCCGCCCACCGCGGGTTTGTCATGACTGTATCGGGCCGGTCTCCGGGCTTGCGAGGGCTGGCAGCATGCTCAGCCTGAGGGCGTCACCTTCCCATGCCGCACAGCTGGCACAGTGGTAAAGACGCTTTCCTCGCTTACCGTTGCGGGGGCAGCACCGGATTTGTCGCTGCTTCTTTGCAGAAGCGGCTGACGCACCGGTTTCCCGTTTCACCTTGTAAAAAGGCACCCGAACGAATGCGGCTAGCAAATCATGCGCGCCGGCATCCGTCAATACAGCGGTTGACCTGCCCCGGACCACTGCGTAGCCTAGCCGCTTCGAGGTTCTGCGGCCCTGGCTGCAGCTAAGACGGGAATACGGTTCAAGCCGTGGCTGCCCCCGCAACTGTAAGCGTTAACGGCATCGGCCGTGCCACTGCCCCGGGCGGGAAGGCGTCGATGCTGCCGGCAGGCGTGCCGGCACAGCGCGAGCCAGGAGACCTGCCTCGAACAGTTTCCGACTTTCAACCGGGCGGGGTGATCCGGTGGCGAATGCGCTCAGGCAGCAAGGCTCCTGCGGCTCTCGTCCTGCATGCCCGCCATCCTGCCAAGGGCACCCCCATGAAAACACTGGCCAAACTCCCCGTCACCATCGTTACCGGCTTCCTCGGCTCGGGCAAGACCACCTTGCTGCGGCACATGCTCGACAACGCCCAGGGCCGCCGCATCGCGGTGATCGTCAACGAGTTCGGCGAGCTGGGCATCGATGGCGAGATCCTCAAGCAGTGCAGCATCGGCTGCACCGAGGAAGAAGCCAGCGGGCGCGTCTACGAGCTGGCCAACGGCTGCCTGTGCTGCACCGTTCAGGAAGAGTTCTTCCCGGTGATGCGCGAGCTGGTGGCGCGCCGTGGCGACCTGGACCATATCCTCATCGAAACCAGCGGCCTGGCGCTGCCCAAGCCACTGGTGCAAGCCTTCCAGTGGCCGGAAATCCGCAACGCCTGCACGGTGGATGCGGTGATCACCGTGGTCGACAGCCCAGCCGTGGCCGCCGGCACCTTCGCTGCCTACCCCGACCAGGTGGACGCCCAGCGCAAGCTCGACCCGAACCTGGACCACGAGTCCCCACTGCACGAACTGTTTGCCGACCAGCTGGCCAGCGCCGACCTGGTGGTGCTGAACAAGGCTGACCTGATCGCTGCCGACGACCTGGCCAGGGTGCGCGCCGAGGTGGCCGAGGAACTGCCGCCTGCGGTCAAGGTGGTGGAGGCCAGCAGCGGCCGCCTGCCGTTGGACGTATTGCTGGGCCTGGGCGCCGAGTCCGAGCAGCACATCGACGCGCGTCGTACCCACCACGATTCGCACCATGACGGCGATGACGACCACGACGATCACGACCATGATGCCTTCGACTCCATCTCCATCGAGTTGCCCCAGGCCGACGAAAGCCTGCTGCTCGATGCCCTGACCCAACTGGTGGTGCAGCACGGCATCCTGCGGGTGAAGGGCTTCGCGGCCATTCCGGGCAAGCCGATGCGTCTGCTGGTGCAGGGCGTGGGTACGCGCTTCGACAAGCACTTCGACCGCGCCTGGCGCAGCGACGAGCCACGTACCACGCGCCTGGTGCTGATCGGCCAGGACCTAGACGCCGTGCAACTCGAAGCCAGCCTGCGCGCCGCACTGGGCGCCTGACCCATGCACCTGCTGCGGACCCAGCCCGGCGGCTTTGTGCCGGACGACAGCATCGCCGACCTCGGCCAGACCCCCGCCGACCTGGTGATTCTCTGCAGCGGTGATTCGCACCTGGCACTGCTGGCCGAAACCGCCCAGCAGTTGCCGGACGACTACCCCAGCCTGCGCCTGGCCAACCCGATGCAGGTGCAGAACCATGCTTCGGTCGACCTGTATGTGGACGAAGTGCTGCGCCATGCCAAGGTCATCCTGGTGTCGCTGCACGGCGGCATCGGTTACTGGCGCTATGGCGTGGAGCAACTGGTGGCGCTGGCGGGGCGGGGCGTGCAACTGATCCTGGTACCGGGCGACGACCGCCCGGACCCTGAGCTGACCAGCCTGAGCACGGTGCCCGCTGCCCAGGCCGAACGGTTGTGGCACTACCTGCGCCAGGGCGGCAAGGCCAATGCGCTGAACCTGTTCCAGTGCCTGGCCAGCCAATGGCTGGGCCGCGACTACCAGTGGGACGAGCCGCAGCAGTTGCCGCGCACCAGTGTCTATCACCCGCAACACCCCCAGGCGAGCGTGGACAGCTGGCGTGCCCTGTGGCAGCCCGGCCAGCCCGTGACGCCGATCATCTTCTACCGCTCGCACCTGCAGGCCGCCAACACGGGGTTCATCGATGCGTTCTGCGAGCGTCTGCAAGGCGCGGGGCTCAACCCGCTGCCGATTGCCGTGGCCAGCCTCAAGGAGGCAGCCTGCCTGGACCAGGTCGAGCAATGGCTGGACCAGGTCGACGCGGCCCTGATCATCAATACCACAGGCTTCGCCCAGTCCAGCCCGCAGCAGCCGCATTTGCGCCCGTTCCGGCGCGACATCCCGGTGCTGCAGGCCATCTGCGCACAGGACAACCAGCCGGCCTGGGAGGCCAGCGAACAGGGCCTGGGGGCCCGCGACCTGGCCATGCACATTGCCCTGCCGGAACTGGACGGGCGCATCATCAGCCGGCCGATCAGCTTCAAGGACCTGGCCTGGCGAAGCGAACGCAGCCAGTCGGACGTGGTGTGCTACAAGCCGCACCTGGAACGCATGGATTTTGTTGCGGAACTGGCCCGGCGCTGGTGCGAGCTGGCGCGCCTGGACAACCCGCAAAAACGCGTGGCGCTGATTCTGGCCAACTACCCGACCCGCGACGGGCGCATCGGCAACGGTGTGGGGCTGGACACCCCGGCGGCGGCGCTCAACATCCTGCGCGCCATGCAGGCCCAGGGCTACCCGGTGGGGCCGTTGCCAGACAGTGGCACGGCGCTGATCCAGGCCCTGCTCGGCGGGGTCAGCAACGACCTCGACACGCTCGACCAGCGCCCTTGTGCCCAGAGCATGGCGCTGGACGATTACCGCGCCGCCTTCGCCCTGTTGCCCCAGGCCAACCAGCAGGCGGTGCGCGAGCGCTGGGGCGAGCCGGAGCAGGACCCGATGTTCCGCAGCGGGCGCATGATGGTCGCCGGCCTGCGCCTTGGCCTGACCTTCGTCGGTATCCAGCCGGCGCGCGGTTATCAGGTCGACCCCAGTGCGGTGTACCACGACCCCGACCTGGTGCCGCCGCATGGCTACCTGGCGTTCTACTTCTGGCTGCGCCACGCCTATGCCGCCGATGCGCTGATCCACGTGGGCAAGCACGGCAACCTGGAGTGGCTGCCGGGCAAGGGCGTCGGCCTGTCGGCCGGGTGCTGGCCGGACGCGTTGCTGGGGCCGCTGCCGAACATCTACCCGTTCATCGTCAACGACCCGGGCGAGGGCGCCCAGGCCAAGCGCCGCACCCAGGCGGTGATCATCGACCACCTGATGCCGCCGTTGACCCGCGCCGAAACCTACGGGCCGTTGCGCGACCTGGAACTGCTGGCCGACGAGTACTACGAGGCGCAACTGCTGGACCCGCGCCGGGCCCGTGAACTGCAGCGCGACATCCTCAACCTGGTGCGCGACAACCACATCGACCGCGAGCTGCAACTGGAAGGCGCGCTGGACGATGCGGCGGTGTGGCTGCCGCGCCTGGACACCTACCTGTGCGACCTCAAGGAGTCGCAGATTCGCGACGGCCTGCATGTGTTCGGCCAATCGCCGGACGGTCGCCTGCGGATCGACACGCTGCTGGCCCTGCTGCGGGTGGAACGTGGTGATGGGCGCGGCCCCAATGCCAGCCTGCTGCGCGCCCTGGCCCGCGGCCTGGGGCTGGGCTTCGACCCGCTGGACTGCGACCTGGGCCTTGCCTGGGAAGGGCCACGGCCGCCCAGCCTGGCACAGGTGAGCAGCGAGGCCTGGCGGACCAACGGCGACACCCGCGAGCGGCTTGAACTGTATGCCGCCCGCCTGATCGAGCAGACCCTCGACGGGGCGCCGGCCAGCCACCAGCACAGCGCCGACGTCGAGGCCGTGCTGCAGGCGCTGCGGGCCCAGGTGGCGCCGCAGCTGGATGCCTGCGGCCCGGCCGAAATGCAGGGCCTGCTGGCGGCGCTGGACGGGCGTTTCGTGCCGGCGGGGCCGAGCGGGGCGCCCAGCCGCGGGCGCCTGGACGTGCTGCCCACCGGCCGCAACTTCTACACCGTGGACGTGCGCAACCTGCCCACCGCCACGGCATGGCGCATCGGTTTCGCCTCGGCCAACCTGATTCTGGAACGCCACCTGCAGGACCACGGCGACCACCTGCGCCAGCTCGGCCTGTCGGTATGGGGCACGGCCACCATGCGCACCGGCGGCGACGACATCGCCCAGGCCATGGCCCTGCTCGGCGTACGCCCGGTATGGGCCAGCGGCAGCCAGCGGGTGGACGACTTCGAGATCCTGCCGGTGAGCCTGCTGGATCGCCCACGGGTAGACGTGACCCTGCGCGTTTCGGGGTTCTTCCGCGATGCGTTCGGCAACCTGATCAAGCTGTTCGACGCGGCGGTGCAGGCCGTGGCGGCACTGGATGAGCCGGATGACCTCAACCCCCTGGCGGCCAAGGTGCGCAGCGAGCGTGCCGAACTGCTGGCCGCTGGCCTGAGCCCCGAGCAGGCCGAGCGCCAGGCGGGCTGGCGGGTGTTCGGCTCCAAGCCCGGTGCCTACGGCGCCGGGGTGCAGAACGCCATTGACGGCCGTCTGTGGCACAGCCGTGAAGACCTTGCCGAGGTCTACCTCAACCATGGCGCGTATGCCTATGGCGCCTCGGACGACGGCACCGCCGCGCGCGAACCCTTTGCCCGGCGCCTGAGCCAGGTGCAGGCGGTGCTGCAGAACCAGGACAACCATGAGCACGACCTGCTCGATTCCAACGACTACTACCAGTTCCAGGGCGGCATGCTCGCGGCGGCAGAAAGCCTGGCCGGTGCCGGCGTTGCCAGTTACCACGGCGATCACAGCCAGCCGGATCGCCCGCGCATTCGCACCCTCAAGGAAGAACTGAACCGGGTGATCCGTGCGCGTGCGCTCAACCCCAAGTGGATCGACGGGGTCAAGCGCCATGGCTACAAGGGCGCGTTCGAGATGGCCGCGACGGTCGACAACCTGTTCGCCTTCGATGCCACCACGCACCTGATCGACGATCATCATTACCAGTCGCTGGCCGAGGCCTATGTGCTCGATGCCGCGACCCGCGAGTTTATCCGCCAGCACAACCCCGAGGCCCTGCGCGACATCACCGAACGTTTGCTGGAGGCCCAGCAGCGCGGGCTGTGGCAGGCTCCGGGCGAGTACCGCCAGGCCCTGGAAGAGCAACTGCTGGACGCAGAGGAATAAGCCAGACATGAGCGAACCCGTACATTTTCCGCTGGCCGCCGTGGTCGGCGCCCAAGACCTGAAGCTGGCGCTGTGCCTGACGGCCATCGACCCCAGGATCGGCGGCGTGCTGATCGAAGGCCCGCGCGGCATGGCCAAGAGCACCCTGGCCCGGGGCCTGGCCGACCTGCTGGGCGAGGGGCCCTTCGTGACCTTGCCGCTGGGCGCCACCGAGGAGCGCCTGGTCGGCACCCTGGACCTGGATGCTGCGCTTGGGCAGGGCCGCGCGCAGTTCTCGCCGGGTGTGCTGGCCAGGGCTGATGGCGGCGTGCTGTACGTCGACGAGGTCAACCTGCTGCCCGATCATCTGGTCGACCTGCTGCTGGATGTGGCTGCCAGCGGCACCAACCGGGTAGAGCGCGATGGCATTTCCCATCGGCACAGTGCGCGCTTCGTGCTGATCGGCACCATGAACCCGGAGGAGGGCGAGCTGCGTCCGCAGTTGCTCGACCGTTTCGGCCTGAATGTGGCCCTGCAGGGCCAGCCGCTGCCCGAGGCGCGAGGCCAGATCATCCGCCGCCGGCTGGACTTCGACAGCGACCCGCAGGCGTTCTGCGCGCAGTGGGCCGATGCCCAGGCCGAGCTGCGCCAGCGCTGCCAGCAGGCACGCGAGCGCCTGGAACAGATTGCCCTGGATGACCAGGCCCTGGCGCAGATCACCCAGCGCTGCTTCGAGGCCGGGGTCGACGGCCTGCGCGCCGACCTGGTCTGGTTGCGTGCCGCCCGTGCCCATGCGGCCTGGCGCAGTGCACCGGGCATCGAGGCCGAGGATATCGAGGCGGTGGCAGAGTTTGCCTTGCGCCATCGGCGCCATGACCGGCCCGCCGAGCAACCGCCTCGCCCCGAAGCTCAGCCCCAGGGGCAATCGAGCCCGTCGAGCGAGCCTCAGGGCAGTGGCCAGTGGGGTGAGCTGCCAGGCCAGCCGGTGGCTGTGGGCGCTCGGCGCGAGGTACCGCGCTGGCCAAAAAAGCCTTGAGCATCCGCCCGCGCTCGCACCCGGCGGCGGATGCCAGGCCCCGTGCAGGCAAGCTCGACCGGGGCCCGCGCGGGCGTGCCCGGGCAGCCGGGCAGGGCAGCGTGGCCTGGCCTGCCACCCTGCTCAAGGGCCGCCCGCGCCAGCGCGACGAGCTGTGCTGGGCGCAGCGCACCGCTGCGCCGACGCAGCTCTGGCTGGTGATTGTGGATGCGTCGGCGTCTACCCGGCGTTACCAGGCACTGAGCAAGGCCAAGGGTTTGCTGGCCGAACTGTTCGACCAGGCGTACCGGGCCCGCGCCAGGCTCGCCCTGCTCACGGCCAGCGGCCGCGAACCGCGCTGGCAGCGCCACGGCCTGAAGGCCTCTGCTGCGCTGCAGCCCTGGCTGGCGGAGCTCGGCGCCGGCGGAGGCACGCCACTGCTCGAGGCACTGCAGCAGGCCCGGCAATGGCTGACCCAACGCCAGCGGCGCTACCCCAATGAGGTGCAGCACTGCCTGATCCTCACCGATGGCCGGCTCAAGGCCTGGTCGGCGCTGGAGGCACTGCCGTGCAGCAGCCTGCTGGTGGACATGGAAAGCGCACCGGTTCGCCTGGGCCGCGCCAGGCAAATGGCGCTGGAACTGGGTGCGCAATACCAACACCTGGAACAGTTCAACTTGCGTTGAAACAAGTACTTGGGCCGTAAACTGCGGCCAACTGCCGCAGCCGCCGGCGCACACTTCACAAACAAAAAAAGTGCACCCAGTGGGTGCACTTTTGCATGAACGGGGCAGACCGGAAAGTTACTTCGGCATGCTCCACGGCTGCAAGTCATAACCTTTCTGGCTCAACTCGGCGCGCACTTCCTCGATCAGGTGTGCCAATTGCTGCGGGTCGGAATAGGTGCTGCTTGGAACTTGCTTGCTGCCGATACGGGTGCTGGTCCGGTCGATTACCGCCAGGCTGAGTTCGCCAGTGCCGTTAGGCACATCCCAGGCGACGCACTGGAAGGGTTCGAAGGCGTGGTCGGCAATCAGCAGTGCTTCGTTGACACGGAGCGGGGCGTTCATGGGTTCGGTCTCTCTGTGGTCCCAAACATTGAAAAAGTTGCGGCAAGGTGTTTTCCCTGCGGCAGGTTACTTGTACTGATGCACGCAGTAGTGGGTCAGGTCACACTGCAAGTAATGTTTTTTTAATCGGTGCTGACAATCTGCATTCATTGGCAACATCTGGGACGTTGAATTAACAGGAAAATTCTACCGAGTCGAAAACAAGGCCGTATTTGCAGACGGACGGTAGTGGGCATTCTGACGTTGGTTGCTACTGTTACAGACGGGCCATACAACATGCTGTTTCTACTAACATTTCCAATAATTGGCGCCAAGGAAAGGTCATGCTGGAACCGGTACCGAACCGCCGCTTGCTGATCGTTGACCCTTGTGACGATTGCCACCGCTTGTTGCCAGGCCTGCGCAGCGTAGGTTGGGACGTGCGCACCTGCACCCTTGCCACTGCCCTGGAGCACCCTTGCGATGTGGGGTTGCTGCGCCTGCACGCCAGCCACCTGCAGCACCCCGATGCGGTCAAGGACCTGATCAGCCGCAGCGGTACCGAGTGGATCGCGGTGCTCAGCGCCGAGGAGCTGCGCGCGCAGAACGTGGGTGATTTTGTGTGCGAGTGGTTTTTTGACTTCCATACGTTGCCATTCGATGTCTCCCGCGTGCAGGTGACCCTGGGTCGCGCATTCGGCATGGCACGCCTGCGCGGCAAGGGCAACCTGCATGTGGATGAGCCCGAGCACGAACTGCTGGGTGACAGCCGCCCGATCCGCGAACTGCGCAAGTTGCTGAGCAAGCTGGCGCCCACCGAGTCACCGGTGCTGATTCGAGGCGAGAGCGGTACCGGCAAGGAGCTGGTGGCGCGCACCCTGCACCGGCAGTCGCAACGCCACGACAAACCGTTCGTGGCGATCAACTGCGGGGCGATTCCCGAACACCTGATCCAGTCCGAGTTGTTCGGCCACGAAAAGGGCGCCTTCACCGGCGCGCACCAGCGCAAGGTCGGGCGCATCGAGGCTGCCAACGGCGGCACGCTGTTTCTCGACGAGATCGGCGACCTGCCGCTGGAACTGCAGGCCAACCTGCTGCGCTTTCTGCAGGAAAAGCATATCGAACGGGTGGGCGGCAGCCAGCCGATTGCGGTGGACGTGCGCGTGCTGGCTGCCACCCATGTCGACCTGGAGAGCGCGATCACCAGCGGGCGTTTTCGCGAAGACCTGTATTACCGGCTCAACGTGCTGCAGGTGGTGACGGCACCGCTGCGTGACCGGCATGGCGACCTGTCGATGCTGGCCAGCCACTTTTCGCGTTTCTACAGCCAGGAAACCGGCCGGCGCCCGCGCACCTTCAGCGAAGATGCGCTGATGGCGATGGGCAAGCATGATTGGCCGGGTAATGTGCGCGAACTGGCCAACCGCGTGCGTCGCGGCCTGGTGCTGGCCGAAGGGCGGCAGATCGAGGCCCAGGACCTCGGGTTGCAGGGGGCACAGGTCGAGATGACGCCGATGGGTACCCTGGAAGACTACAAGCACCGCGCCGAGCGCCAGGCGCTGTGTGACGTGCTCAATCGTCACAGTGACAACCTCAGCATTGCGGCCAAGGTGCTTGGGGTGTCGCGGCCTACGTTCTACCGGTTGCTGCACAAGCATCAGATTCGCTGAAGATCCCACGCTACGTCCATTCGCCAGCAAGGCTGGCTCCTACCCGAAGGTAGGAGCCAGCCTTGCTGGCGAATGGCGTCGGCGCAGATCAGAAGTAGTAAGGGAATTTGAGGCTGAAGGTGAAGTCCGGCGCATCGTCGGTCAGGCCGATCGACAGGTTGGGCACTATGGTCAGGTTGTCGGTGGCGGCCAGGGTCATGCCCACGTTGAAATAGGCGGCGTTGGCATCACTGCTGGGCACCGAGGTCCAGCTGTCGCCGGTTTCGGCCGACTTGATCTTGGATTTGCGCGCGATCAGGTCGGACACCGAGAACGACATGCTCATCTTCTCGTTCAGCGCAAAGGCGATACCGGCGCCGATCTGGAAGCTGTCGCCCAGCTTGACCTTGCCCGGCACCTTGACCCCGGACGTGGAGCTGACGTCACTGAACGACTCTTCCAGGGTATGGGTATAGGACAGGCTGCCGAACAGTACTGCCGGGTCGAACGTCTTGACCAGCGAGATGCCCGGGCTGATGGACCATACGCCGTTGCCGGTGGGCAGGTCTTCGGGGTAGGCGAGGCTGTCGTTATTCGGGTCCTGGATCAGCTTGATGCCGAACGGGTCCTTGCCGGTGGGCGCCTTGACCCGCAGGGTGAGCACCGCATCGGGGCTGTTTTCCGATTCGTCGAGGAACTTGTAGGCCACCCCGAAGTTGACATCCCCCAGGGTCGGGTCGCGGGTGACGGTCTGTTCGGTCACGCCCTGGGCGTTGTTGCCGGCGCCCCCGGACTGGTAGGTGGACTCGCGGTAGACGATGGGGGCGTTGATATCGAACTGCCAACGCTGGTCGAGGTTGTATCGGGCAGTCAGGTCCAGGGTCCAGTTGTCGGCCTTGATGCGGTCCAGGTTGATGTTGCCCAGGAAAATCGAGTCCAGCGCGAGGAAACCGTTGAGGATCAGTTGGCGGGTGTCGTAGCGGGCGTAGGTGATGCCGGTCTCGACGCTGAACTTGCCGCCACCGAAGAAGCCGCTGGCCTCGTCGTACAGGTTGGACACGCTCTGCGCAGGTTCCGAATCGCCCTTGAGCGCTTCGCCGTAGGAACTGCCGGTGCCGGGGGCCGCCCCGGATGCAGTAGCCACCTGGCCTGACCGGGTGGAGGCCGCTGGCGAGCGGGTCAGGCGCTGAGGGGGTGCCGCGGGTTGCTCTTCAACCTGGCGGACCCGCTGCTCGAGCACCATCAGTGCCTGCTGCTGGGATTCATAACGTTGCTTGAGTGCCTGCAACTCCTGTTTCAGGGCCTCAACTTGCGGATCTGGCGCCGCTTGCAGCAGCGCTGAAGACGCCAGAGTGCTCACACAGACCACTGCCTTCAACGAAAACGATCGATGCATGGGTTAGCCGTCCCTTCCAACTGCGGTGAATTGAGACAGAGCGTAGATCAATATCCGGAAATACGAAGGCCCTTGAGTTGATCCAGGTTGCAGTTCAAGGCCCCGGCAGTAGGCAGGTTGTTGCGCAGTACCACATTGAGCTGGGTGATGTTGTTGACGGCGTTGTTGCCGCCCAGGAGCGTGGTGGCCTGCAGCAGCCCGCCCTGGGCCAGGCGCTGCACCGTATTGCCCTGGTTGTTGTTGGCCTGGATACCCAGCTGGATGCCCTTGCCGGTGGCGGAAACGCTCAGCGTGCCGGCGCCATTGCTGCCGGTGATGGTCTGCCCGCTACCCAGCAACTGACCCTGTGGCTGGCCCGCCGCCGGGGCACTGTTGGCTTCCTTCACGTTGATCGAGACATTGTTGTAGGCCGTGTTGTAGTCGCCCGCCGCGCGTACCGACTGGGTAACGCCCTGGGTCGTGCCAAGGCCGGCCCCGCCGGTGACGGTACCGTTGCCCTGGGTTACCGGGGCGCCGTTGCCATCGCGCGTGTCGAGCGAGACATAGAACTGCGGCTTGAACGAGGACTGCTGCACTTGCATGCTGGCGGTGGCGCCGATGCTGTCGCCGCGGGCGTTCTGCCAGGTGCTGCTCATCACCACGCCAAAGCTGATGATGCGCCCTGGCATCACATAGCGTCCGCGCAGTTCGGACAGTTCCTGGTCCTTGATCTCGATGGGCTTGAACTGCGCATGGGCAGGCAAGCTGGCGGCCAGGCAGGCGGCAACCAGCCAGGTTGAAGTCTTCATCGGGTGCTCCCCGGAGCTTCATGCCCCTTCTGATTAGAAGAAATCACTTTGTATGAAACCAAAATCCATCAACTGCGCATCGTCTACCGGGCTGAACCCGTTGATCTTGTTTTTTGCAGTCAAGGGTTGTGGCGGGTCGAGCAATGCGTTGGCCTTGTCATAGCCAGGGCCGATGACGGCAAAGATGATGCCGTTCCAGCCTTTGACGAAATCATCGAACTTGTAGCGTTTGTGGCCCAGAACCGGGTCACCGATGTACACCCAGTCCTTTTCGGTGCGTTGCAGCACCACGAAGTGCTTGTAGCCGCGAATGTCCATCAGCACCACCACTGGAATGGTGACGCTTTGCAGGCTCTCGGGCGGGATCCGATAGCCCCGGGCACGCATGCCGATGCTTTCCACGTATTTCTTCATGTCCAGCATGGAGAAGCCCTGGGTCTTGACCACTTGCTGGTCGGCGTGGGCGAGCATGCCGTCGATGATGTGTTCTTCGTCGACGTCCAGCCAGTAGGCCTGCTTGAGGACGGTGGCCAGGGCGGCGGCGCCGCAACTGAAATCGGTTTTCTGTTGTACAAGGTCGGCGAAGCGTCGTTCGCGAATGCTCTGGATGGGCTTGTAAATGACATTGCCGCCCGGCAGGGCAGCGATGGGCATCTGTGCGGCCTCGGCCAGGCTGGCCAGAAACAGCAATGCGGCAAGCAGGGCAATGCGCATGGTCTTCGCACCGTGTAGATGGCAGGAAAGGGGCCCCTGGGGGCCCCGTCCTTTTTCAGCTTACAGGCAGGCGCGGCAGCCTGCTGCGATGGACAGCGAGTTGCTCTGCTGGTTGCCCGAGCCGGCCGACACGTTGGCGCCCACGTTGCCCGACACGCCATTGAGCGAGTTGCTCATGTTGGCGTTGTTGACCACAGGGTTGGCCCAGCCGGTAGGTTTGAGCACCTGGTAGGTGTAGACGCCACCGAGTACGAAGCTGCCTTCTTCGGTGAAGGTAAGCTTGTCTTTCTGTGGTTTGTTGCCGCCACGATCATCCCAGCCACCGTTGTGCCCGGGTTTGTCGTCTTTGCGTTCCACGTAGCCGTGGCCTTCGCCTTCGTACTGGCCATAGGCGGCAAAGGCGCCACCGAGGGTTTCCTTGGTGTAGGTACGGTCGGCCTTGTTGTTGACGCTCAGGCCGGAGGTGGACTGGTTGGCGGCTGCGCTGGCCACGGCCACACGGCCGCCGGACACGGCGATTGCCAGGTTGTTTTTCTGTTGGTTGAAGTCGCCGGCGGTCACGTTGACACCGATGTTGCCGGAGCTGTTGTTCGCCGAATTGGTGAGATTGGCGTTGTTCTGGGTAGAGAAGTTGTTGACGATGTTGCTGGTGTTGGTCTGGGTGGCGCTGGAAACAGCAACCGCACTGCCGAAGATGAAGCGTTCGTCGGCGGTGGCGATGGCGGCAACGTTGTCTTGCTGGTTGCCGTCACCGGCTGCCACGTTGGCGCCCAGGTTGCCTTGAGAGCCGTTTGCCGAGTTGTCCATGGTGCCGTTGTTGCGGGTGTTCTCGTTGAGCACACCGTTACCACCATTGCCCTGGGTATCGATCACGGTGGCGCCAGCGCCGGCGTTTACCAGCAGGGCGAGCAGCGCGCTGGAATTGTTGTTGCCGCCGTTATTGCCGCCATTGTGTCCGCCGTTGTGACCACCGTTGTTTCCGCCCGCTTGTGCAGCAACTGCCATGACCGCTGCGAGTGCGAATACCAGAGGCTTGAGTGCCATTGTGGGTTTCATGGTGTTTCTCCGCATTGTTTTTAGTTGTTAAGTGTTGTGTTGTGCTGCGTTGTGAACTGCTCGGGTCAATCTGCAACCCGTACGCTCAGGGTGTTGGCCATTCGGTTCCCGACCCCGGCGCTCTGGTTCAACTGGATCACCCCACGGCTGCCGGTGAAGGCCTGATCGCTGGTAGCGACCTGGCGACTGCCGGGGGTTTGACCTGTCGAGCCTGAGCCGTTTGACAGCGCCACGTTCTGCTGGTCGAGGACGCTGTCGTCGATGCTCTGCGCGGTGGCACTGATGCTTACCCGCACGGCATTGACTTGTTGTGTGTTGGCACCGGCCGACTGGTTGATCCCAATCATCCCGTTACCGTTGGTGAAGGCGTTGCCACCGATGCTGGCGCGGGCATTGATCGCGCTGCTGGCAGGGGTGTCGATGCGCTGGCGCACCTGGGTGGTGGCGGTGGCATCGGGGTTGATGGCGATGGCGCGGCTGTTGATCTGTTGCTGCTGGTCGCCAGCCGCCTGGTTGATGGTCACGTTGCCCTTGTAGCCCTGGCCGCTGGCGTTGATGGTGGCGTTGTCATTGACCGGTTGGGCGGCCAGGGCCGACGCGCTGCAGGCCAGCGCCAGAAACAGCAGTGAGTGGTTCATCTCAACGGCCCCCGGTCAGGATCTGCAGCGGCGCAAGGCCACGCTGCACGTTCTGGTTGACCGAATTGGAGATGCTGTTGGCGCCCCCTGCGCCAGGGCCGGCGCCGCCACGCAGGCCCGGCAGGCTGGTGGGCACGGCCCCCATGCCGCGGATGTTGCCGGACGCGTCGGGCATCAACACCCGGTTTACACTGGCACCGCTGGCCACACCGGCAAAGTCGCCATCGCTGAGCTCGTTGGTCTGGCTCAGGATGCGTGGCGACTGATTGGCATTGACGGTCATGGGGCGGGGGTCGGGGGTGCCGGTCGGGCGAACGGCCGAACGCGGCTGAACCTGGCGCTGGATGATGATGGTGCCGTCGCCGGCGGCCAGTATCGGCAGGCTCAGGGTGCTGGCGCCCAGCGCACAGCCCATGACGAAAAGACTCAGCAGCTTGTTGGTGTGATTCCCCACGGCAGCGATTCCTTCTTCGGTGCGCTGGCCCTATCAGCGTTGCGAGAAGGAGAGCAGAAGCTGTGCCGCTTTTGCTTTGTGCCAGCGAATCAAGGGCATAGCGCACGGGGCAGGGGCCGGTCGGACAATCTGTATCACTGGTGATACAACCGCTGGTCCTTTTTACAGGCCTTGGAGCAGCGCAGATGCCCGGCGTGCCCCGAGGGTGGGTGTATCACCGGCTTAACACGTCACCGCGTGTTGGTCGCAAGTGCTCTGGATCGGCGGTTGAGGTGGCCAGGTGTGTAACGCCGGGTTAACACTCGGTGGCGCAGGCCGGGGGCTTGCCTTCCAGCAGTGCCTGTACGGCCGCCAGTACCGTCGATTGGCGGTATGCCCAGTCGCCCTCGATGACCTGCATGGGTTGGCCATGCCGTTGCAGCCATTGGCGGCTGGCCTCGAAGAACGCCTGGCGCTCCTCCAGCCGTGGTTGACAGCGCTGGCCGTCGCCTACCCAGGGCACGCCTGCGGGGCTGAGCAACAGGTGCAGGTCGTAGCGCCGTGCCAGCAGCGCCTGTTCCAGCCACGCCGGGCAGTCGTTGAACAGTACGCGGCTCCACAGCATGTTGCTCAGCAGGTGCGTATCGAGTATCAGCAGCTCGGGCTGGCGCGCGCGGGCCGCATCCTCCCACACCAGCTGCCCGCGGGCGATGGGGTCGATGTCGGCGTAGCAGGTGTCGCGTCGCTGCTCGTCGATGAAGTGGCGTACGTACTCGCCCACCAGTTCGCCACCGAAATGTGCCTGGATTTCGCCGCCCAGCCAGCTCTTGCCACTGGATTCCGGGCCCGCCAGTACCAGGACCTTCATGGGCTGGCCAATGCCGGGTCACGTCGCCAGCTATGCCAGCCCTGCAGGGCGATCAGGGTGAACAGCGCATACAGCGCGGCGGTGATGTACATGCCTTTGTAAAGGAACAGGCCGACGAAGATCACGTCCAGCACGATCCACAACGGCCAGCATTGCACGCGCTTTTGCGCCATCCAGAACTGCGCCACCAGGCTGAAGGCGGTGAGGGTGGCGTCCAGCCAGGGCTCTGCAGCATCGGTCCAGGTGGCCATGGCCGCACCGAGGGCCAGGCTGGCCAGCAGGCCCACGCCCAGGCCCGACAGCAGCGGCGCGGTACCCAGGTAGGTCACCTGCCGGATCGGGCGATCCTCGCCGGGGCGTGTCCACTGCCACCACCCATAGAGCTGGAACACGGCAAACGCCAGTTGCAGCAGCATGTTCGAATACAGCTTGAAGTCGAAGAAGATCCAGCTGTAGAGCAGCACCACCAGCAGGCCGATGGGCCAGCACCAGGGGTTCTGGCGGGTCGTGAGCCATACAGCGATGACGCCCAGCACGGCAGCGTACAGTTCCAGGCCGGACATCGGCGTTCCTTGAAGGGGGGCAGGGCGGCGATTGTACCTTGTGGCACGTCAGGTGCCAGCCTTGGGTGAGCACTTCGCCGCCAAGGCCGGCTCCTGCTGAGGCAATGTCGAGCCTTGCAGAAGCCGGCCGCCGGCGAGGTGCAGGCTGCGGTCAGACCCGGAACTGCCTCAGCAACTGCCCCAGCTGTTCGCTCAACTGGTTCAATGCGGCCCCGGCACTGCTCGACTGGTGCGCCGCCACGGCCGTCTGACGCGACAGCTCGGCCGTCTGGGTGACGTTGTGGTTGATCTCTTCGACCACATGCGACTGCTGCAGCGTGGCACTGGCAATCGAGGCATTCAGCGCGCTGAGGTTGTGCAGTGCCTGGCTGATGGCATCCAGGCTGGCACCGGCCTCGCTGGCCTGTTCGACCGTCTCGCGCGAGGCCAGGCTGCTGGCATCGATCGCCTTGACCGCAGCCTCGGACTGGCCCTGAAGGTGCTCGATCATCTGCTGGATCTCGGCCGTCGACTGCTGGGTGCGTTGCGCCAGCAGGCGCACTTCGTCGGCCACCACGGCGAACCCGCGCCCCTGTTCACCCGCCCGCGCGGCCTCGATGGCGGCGTTGAGTGCCAGCAGGTTGGTCTGCTCGGCAATCGAACGGATCACCTCCAGCACGCTGCCGATACGCGTGCTCTGGCCCGCCAGGGCCTGGATCACCTGCACCGCCTGGTCGATGGTGCCCGACAGCTCGTCGATTTTCAGCAGGCTGCCATGAATGCTTTGCCGGCCCTGTTCGGCCCGCTGCTGGGCGTCCTGCATCTCGCTGGAGGCGTGCTCGGCGTTCCTGGCCACGTCCTGCACCGCATAACTGACCTCGTTGATTGCGGTGGCCACCTGTTCCATCTGCTGCGACTGCTGTTCGCTGCGCTGGTGCGCCTGGCCGGCGTTGCTGCCTACGTCCCCGGCCGAATGGCCCAGGGCCTGGGCGGCGCCCTGCAACTGGGTCACCACCTGCTGCAACTTGGCGGTGAAGGTGTTGAAGTGCAGGCCCAGCTGGGTGACTTCATCCTGCCCATGGGTGTCGAGGCGACGGGTCAGGTCGCTTTCGCCGCTGGCGATGTTGCCCATGGCATCCACGGCTTCCTGCAAGGGGCGGGTGATGCTGCGGGCGATCAGCATGACCACCAGTGCCATTATCAGCGCGATGACCACCCCCAGCAGCGATGCGTCGCGAAGCTGGCGCACGAACTCGGCGTGCATGTCGTCGATGTACACGCCAGAGCCGATCACCCAGCCCCAGGGTTTGAACAGCTGGATGTACGAGGTTTTTTCCACCGGCTCGCTGGCACCGGGCTTGGGCCAGCGGTAGTCGATGCTGCCGGCGCCCTGGGCCTTGGCCAACGCGACCATTTCGTTGAACAGCGCATAGCCGTCCGGGTCGCGAATGCCGGAAAGGTCCTGGCCTTCGAGCTTGAGGTTCATGGGGTGCATGATCATCTTCGGGCCCAGGTCGTTGATCCAGAAGTAGTCGTCCTGGTCATAACGCAACCCGCGCACCGCACTCAGCGCCTGTTGCTGGGCGGCCTCGCGGGTAAGGGTACCGCTGGCTTCCAGCCCCTGGTAATAGGCCAGTACGCCGGCTGCGGTTTCGACCACGTGCCGGGTCTTTTCGGCCTTTGCCTGGTACAGGTCACCGTGGATCTGACGCAGCATCAGCAGCCCCAGGGTCACCAGCATCAGTACCGCCACCACCAGGATGAGCCACAGCCGACGGCTGATCGACATACTGCGTAAAGTCTTCATGAAGGTCACCCTATGTTCTTGTTATTGTCCGCATCCAACCACGCTTTACCGAAACAACCTACTCGACCAAGGGCTAAGTGATTGATTAGTAGAGCGCTGTCGCGTCGAGCGGCAGCGTTTGCACGAGCGCTCTGTTAGGATTTCGGCCTTCACGGGGCAGTTCTGAAGGCCGGGGTAGCATTTCCTTCGGTTTTGCGACGGAGTGTCGCCGTAATATGCCCGGTTTCGGGCAATCAAATAACGAATGATGAGACCTGCCAGCGGCAATGTCTTACGGGGGAATGATGGATTTTTGGACCGCCATGCAGGCTGTGATTCTCGGCATCGTCGAGGGTCTGACGGAATTTTTGCCCATTTCGAGTACCGGTCACCAGATCGTGGTCGCCGACCTGATCGACTTTGGCGGCGAACGCGCGATGGCGTTCAACATCATCATCCAGCTGGGCGCGATCCTGGCGGTGGTGTGGGAATTTCGCCGCAAGATCCTGGACGTGGTGGTGGGCCTGCCCCGCCAGGCCCGGGCCCAGCGCTTTACCCTCAACCTGCTGATCGCCTTCATGCCCGCCGTGGTGCTGGGCGTGCTGTTCGCCGACCTGATCCATGAGTACCTGTTCAACCCGATCACGGTGGCGGTGGCCCTGGTGGTGGGCGGGGTGATCATGCTGTGGGCCGAGCGCCGCCAGCACGTGGTGCGCGCCGAGGAGGTCGATGACATGCGCTGGACCGATGCGCTGAAGATCGGCTGCGCGCAGTGCCTGGCAATGATTCCAGGGACTTCGCGGTCGGGCTCGACGATCATCGGCGGGCTGTTGTTCGGCCTGTCGCGCAAGGCCGCCACCGAGTTCTCGTTCTTTCTGGCGATGCCGACCATGGTCGGGGCGGCGGTGTTCTCGGGCTACAAGTACCGTGACCTGTTCCAGCCGGATGACTTCCCGGTGTTCGCCATCGGCTTTGTGGTGTCGTTCATCTTCGCGATGATTGCGGTGCGCGGCTTGCTCAAGTTCATCGCCAGCCACAGCTACGCGGTGTTTGCCTGGTACCGTATCGCATTTGGCCTGGTGATCCTGGCGACCTGGCAGTTCGGCTGGGTCGACTGGGCCGTGGCGCACGGCTGAGATGGCCCGCATCGAAACGCGCCCGCCCATGCGCCACCTGCGCCTCAAGTTGCTGGCATTCGTGGCCCTGTGCCTGCTGCCGGTGCTGGGCGCACTGAAGCTGGGTGTGGGCACAGGCAACTGGTTGTGGCTGGCGGCCTATGGGCTGGCGAGCCTTGGCTGTTTCGGGCTGTATGGCTACGACAAGCGTCAGGCGCGCGGCCAGGGGCAGCGTACCCCCGAGAAGGTGCTGCATGCCTGCGAACTGGTCGGTGGCTGGCCAGGCGCGCTGCTGGCGCAGCAGGTGTTCCGGCACAAGACACGCAAGTTGTCCTATCAGCTGGTGTTCTGGGTGATCGTGCTGGGGCATCAGGTGTTCTGGGCCGACTACCTGTTTCTTGCCGGGCGATTGTTCGGATTCTAGAGCGCTTTCGCCAGCAAGGTCTGCGCCTTCAGGGGCCGGCCTTGCCGGCGAAAGCCATCGGCCTCAGAGCAGCAGCCCGACCTGTACGCGCTTGGGCAATCGCCGCACCACCAGTTGGTGCGAGCGGCGCAGCAACTCTTCCAGTTCCCCACGCCCCATCGCATAAGGCTGCGCCACACTGATCCAGTGTGCCCGCGCCAGGTACGGCGCCGGTCGCACCCCGGGGCGGTCCACGTAGCCCAGGAACAGTTCGGTGTCGACCTTGAACGACAAGCCTGCACCCGCCAGGTCCATCACCGCGAACATCTTGTTGCCGGCCACCGAGAACACCCGCACGCCACCCCATTTGTAATCTTCCTGCACACCGGGCAGGCCCAGGCAGAATGCCGCCACCTGTGCCTCGGTCATTTTTCGCTCAGACATAACGCTCTCCGCATTCCTCGAACGAGGCTACCAGGTGATCGATCCACGCCCTGACCGCCGGCAGCACGCCGCGCCGGTGCGGGTACACCGCCTGCAGGTAACCGCCCGGCAGTGACCAGCCCGGCAGCAGGCGTACCAGTTCGCCGCGCTGCAGTTCGGCCTCGCAGTGCATGATAGGCAGCGTGGTGAAGCCCAGGCCCGCCAGGGTGGCGGCCTTGCGCACCACGAAGTCGTCGATGGCCAGGCGCGCTTCCAGGGTCAGGTCCTGCTTGTGGCCCTGCTCGTCGAGCAGGCGCAGGTGCACCAGGCGGTCGGCCTCGACCGCGCCCAGTACCGGCACCCTGGCCAGGTCGGCAGGGGAGCTGACAGGGTGCCGGGCGGCAAACTCAGGTGCGGCCACCAGCAGCATCTGCGCCTGGCGCAGGCGGCGGGTGACCAGCGCCGGGTCTTCGTCGCCCAGGTCGCGCACACGCAGGGCCACGTCGATGCCCTCGGTGATCAGGTCGACCCGGCGGTTGAGCAGCACCATGTCCAGCTGCACCTGCGGGTACTGTTGCAAAAATGCGCTGATCACGCCGGGCAGGAACTCATGGGCCAGGCCCACCGGGCACGACACCCGCAAGCGCCCGCGCGGTTCGCTGGTCATGCTGGCCACCGCCTCGTCGGCCATCTCGGCCTCCAGCAGCATGGCCTGGCAATGGCGCAGGTAGCGCTCGCCCACGGCGGTGAGCTTGAGTTGCCGGGTGGTGCGCTGCAGCAGACGCGTGCCCAGGCGCTCCTCCAGTTCGGCAATGCGCCGCGACAGCCTGGATTTGGGCACACCGAGCAGACGCCCGGCCGCCGCGAAGCCGCCGGCCTCCACCACGCGGGCGAAATAGAACAGATCGTTGAGGTCTTGCATGCCGGTCATGGGCATTGTCCTGCCAGTGGGACGAAGAAGTGCGAATTTGCGATCTTATCAGCTATTGGCTATCCCGGTAGCATCCTCCCCATCGTGATCGCCAGCCGATCCTCATTCAGGAGAGCCCCATGAAACTGTTGCACATCGATTCCAGCATCCTCGGCGACAACTCCGCTTCTCGCCAGCTCAGCCAGCGCGTGGTCGCCGCCTGGCAAGCGGCAGAACCTTCGGCGCAGGTGGTCTACCGGGACCTGGCCGCCGATGCCATCAGCCATTTCTCGGCCGCGACCCTGGTTGCCGCCGGCACGCCTGACGAACTGCGCGATGCGGCGCAGCAACATGAAGCCAGGCTCAGCAGTGAAACCCTCCAGGAGTTTCTGGCGGCCGATGCGGTGGTGATCGCGGCGCCCATGTACAACTTCACCGTGCCGACCCAGCTCAAGGCCTGGATCGACCGCATTGCCGTCGCCGGCCAGACCTTCCGCTACACCGAAGCCGGGCCTGAAGGCCTGTGCGGCAACAAGAAGGTGATCGTGGTGTCGACCTCCGGCGGCCTGCACGTCGGCCAGCCGACCGGTGTGGCCCACGAGGAATTCCTCAAGGTGTTCCTGGGCTTTATCGGCATCACCGACGTCGAGTTCGTGCGCGCCCATGGCCTGGCCTACGGTGACGAGCACCGCAGCAATGCCATGCAGGCCGCCCAGGCGCAGATCGACAGCGAGCTGTTCGCGGCTGCCTGAGCCCCTGTCGAAAAGCCGACTTGCGGTCACCCCGCAAGTCGGCTTTTTCATGCACCTTTCATCCAGCCCGGCCTGGCCCGCTCTATGCTTGCCAGTACCGGTCACAGGTGCGGGCCGGGCAGGGTGAGCAACGATGCGGTGGGTTCGAACATTTTTGATGCTGGTGCTGTGGAGCTGCTGCCTGCTGGTGCAGGCCGAGCCCGCGCAGCACTGGAGTGTCGGCCTGCATCGCATGGCTGTGACCGACCCGGTGGACGGCCAGCCGATGCAGGCCCTGGCGTTCTACCCATCCAGCGACATCGCCCGGTGGCATCAGGTCGACGGCTATCGGGTCCACGTGGCCGAAGAAGGCGCGGTGGTAATGGGCCGCTTCCCGTTGCTGATGCTGTCCCATGGCAATACCGGCACGCCACTGGCGCTGCATGACCTGGCCAGCGCCCTGGCACGCCGGGGCTTCGTGGTGGTCGCGGTGGTGCACCCGGGAGACAACGCCCGCGATCACAGCCGGCTTGGCACCCTGAGCAACCTCTATGGCCGGCCCCTGCAGATCAGTGCCGCCTTGACCGCGACCCTTGCCGATCCGTTGCTTGCACCTTACGTCAGCGACAGGCAGGTGGGCATGATCGGTTACTCGGCCGGTGGCGAGACGGCGTTGATCCTGTCCGGTGCCCGACCAGACCTGCAACGCCTGCGCCGCTACTGCCAGCAGAACCCGCTGGACGCCGATGCCTGCAAGGCCCATGGGGTGCTGGTGGCAGACCGTGACGACCTGCTGCCCCACGCCGACCCCAGGGTGCGTTCATTGCTGCTGATGGCGCCGTTGAGCCTGATGTTCGGACGCCACGCGCTGGCCGATGTGAAGGTGCCCGCGCTGATCTACAGCGGCGACCGCGACCAGTTGCTGGCCATCGACAAGAATGCCCAGGCACTGGCGCACAAACTGCCGATCACCCCCAACTACCGCCTGCTGGCGGGTGCCGGGCACTTCGTGTTCATGGCCCCGTGCGACGCATCCCAACTGCAGCATATGGCCACGCTGTGCACCGATGCCGAAGGGGTGGACCGCGCCGGCATACACCTGTCGTTACAGGCCGAAGCCACGCGCTTCTTCACCCGCACCCTGGGGGGCGCCGAGCGTGTCGGCCTGAGTGCGGTCGATCACTGAGCCGTGGCGCGGCGCAACAGCACCAGGGTCAGGCCCACGCCGGCCAGTGACAGCAGCGCGGCCACACAGAAGATCGAGGCGTAGCCCAGGTGCGCAGCGATGGCGCCCATCACCGGGCCGGCAATCGCCAGGGCCAGGTCGAAGAACACTGCGTAGGCCCCCAGCCCGGCGCCGCGGCTGGAACTGGGCACCTGCTTGATCGCCTCGACCCCCAGTGCCGGGTACACCAGTGACAGGCCGAAGCCGCTCAGCCCCGCGCCGACCAACGCCAGCAGCGGTGACGGCGCCAGCCACAACAATGCTAGCCCCAGGGCCTCGACGCCCATGCAGGCAATTGCCACGCGGTAGCCGCCCCACTGGTTGACCGCGTTCACGAACAGCAGCCGCGACAGGATGAAGCACACGCCAAAGGCGCTCAGGCACAGGGCGGCGCCGCTCCAGCCGCGTTCTATATAGAAGAGCGTGACGAAGGTGGTCAGCGTGCCATAGCCGATGGAGGCCAGGGTAAGGCCCACACCGCACGGTGCCACCCGCGCGAAGGCGGCCCAGAACGGCAGGCGCACGCCACGCACCACCGGCACCGAGGGCTTGTTGCGTATCACCAGTAGCGCCGCTGCTGCCAGCGCGGTCAGGCTCAGGCCCAGGGTGGCGAAGTTCAGTTCGCTGGCCACGATCACCCCCAGCGGTGCTCCGATGGCGATGGCGCCATAGGAGGCGATACCGTTCCAGGAAATCACCCGCGCGGTGTGTTCGGCGCCCACCTGGCCGATGCCCCAGCTCAGGGTGCCCACGCCAATCAGGCCCTGCGCGATGCCCAGGGCCACCCGTGCAGCCAGCAGCACCGCCAGGCTCATCACTGGCAGGTGCACGGCCAATGCCGATGCCCAGGTCAGCACGCCGCTCAGCGCGATGCCCAGCAGCCCGTAGATGATCGCGCGCTTGGTCCCCAGGCTGTCGGCCAGGCGTCCGGCCATGGGGCGGCTGAGCAGGGTGGACAGGTATTGCAGGCCGATGGTGATGCCGGCGATGACCGCGCTGAACCCCAGGGTGTCATGCACGTGGCTGGGCAGCACCGCGATCGGCAGGCCGATGCAGAGGAAGGCGATGAAGGTGTAGAAGACGATCGACAGTATCTGTCGGGTAACCGACTCGTTACTGAGTGCAGCAGAAGGGGGCGGGGCAGACATGGGGCTCGTTCGCAGGCAAGCGGTTGGAGGCGACCATGATGGCGGGAGCGGGCAGGAAAAGAAAGCAGGCTAACGAACAAGCTGTGGCCAGCAAGGCCGGCCCCCACCCGGGTCGCGAAAACCACGCACCCTGCAGGAGCCGGCCTTGCCGGCGAAGCTTGTGTACGACGTTTAGATCAACACACCCTGGCTGCGCAGGTAGTCGTCATAGGTACCGCTGAAGTCGATCACGCCGCTGGGGCTCAGCTCGATGATGCGGGTGGCCAGCGAGGACACGAACTCGCGGTCGTGGCTGACGAACAGCAGCGTGCCCGGGTAGTTTTCCAGCGCCAGGTTGAGCGCCTCGATCGATTCCATGTCCAGGTGGTTGGTCGGTTCGTCCATCACCAGTACGTTGGGCTTTTGCAGAATCAGCTTGCCGAACAGCATGCGGCCTTGCTCGCCACCGGAGATCACCTTCACCGACTTGAGGATCTCGTCGTTGGAGAACAGCATGCGCCCCAGGGTGCCGCGGATGATCTGCTCGCCCTGCGTCCACTGGCCCATCCAGTCGAACAGGCTCAGGTCCTCTTCGAAATCGTGGGCGTGGTCCTGGGCGTAGTAGCCCACTTCGGCGCTTTCGGTCCATTTCACCTCGCCGGCATCCGGGGTCAGCTCGCCGACCAGGGTGCGCAGCAGGGTGGTCTTGCCGATACCGTTGGGGCCGATGATCGCCACGCGCTCGCCGGCTTCGACGGTGAAGCTGAAGTTCTTGAACAGGGTCTTGCCGTCGAAGCCCTTGGACATCTTCTCGATGGTCACGGCCTGGCGGTGCAGCTTCTTGGTCTGCTCGAAGCGGATGAACGGGCTGACGCGGCTCGATGGCTTGACCTCGGCCAGCTGGATCTTGTCGATCTGCTTGGCACGCGAGGTGGCCTGCTTGGCCTTGGAGGCGTTGGCCGAGAAGCGGCTGACGAAGGTCTGCAGCTCGGCGATCTGGGCCTTCTTCTTGGCGTTGTCCGACAGCAGTTGCTCGCGCGACTGGGTGGCGGCGGTCATGTACTCGTCGTAGTTGCCCGGGAACAGACGCAGCTCACCGTAGTCCAGGTCAGCCATGTGGGTGCACACGCTGTTGAGGAAGTGACGGTCGTGGGAAATGATGATCATGGTGCTGTTACGCGCCGTGAGGATGCTTTCCAGCCAGCGGATGGTGTTGATGTCCAGGTGGTTGGTCGGCTCGTCGAGCAGCAGCACTTCAGGGTCGGAGAACAGTGCCTGGGCCAGCAGCACACGCAGTTTCCAGCCTGGGGCGACTTCGGTCATGGGGCCGAAATGCTGTTCGAGGGGGATACCCAGGCCCAGCAGCAGTTCACCGGCGCGGGATTCGGCGGTGTAGCCGTCCATCTCGGCGAATTCGGTTTCCAGCTCGGCGACGGCCATGCCGTCGTCTTCGGTCATTTCCGGCAGCGAGTAGATGCGATCACGCTCGGCCTTGACCCGCCACAGTTCCTCGTGGCCCATGATCACGGTGTCGATCACGGTGAATTCTTCGTAGGCGAACTGGTCCTGGCGCAGCTTGCCCAGGCGCACGTTCGGCTCGAGCATCACCTGGCCGGCCGACGGCTCCAGGTCGCCGCCGAGGATTTTCATGAAGGTCGACTTGCCACAGCCGTTGGCGCCGATCAGGCCGTAGCGGTTGCCATTGTTGAACTTGACCGAGACGTTCTCGAACAAGGGCTTGGCGCCAAACTGCATGGTGATGTTAGCGGTAGAAATCAAGTGCTTATCCTGCGGGGTGTCCAGAGGTGTGTTTAGGTGCCGCCGACCTTTTGGGGCCGATTTTGGGCCCGTCAGATACGGGACGGCAGCTTCTCCAGCTCCTTCCAATCCGAGGAGGAGCTGATCCATTTTGCGTAGGTAGAGAGCAACATCTCGACGCTGTGGCCGAGTTGGTTCGCGATGAACGTGGGGTTCATCCCAGCCATTAGGCACATGGTTGCGTAGGTGTGGCGCGTGTCGTACTGCCGACGTTCACGGATGCCCAGCGCCTTGAGCGCGAGCTTGAAGTGCCTGATTGTAACACCTGCCTGCCTGATCTACATCCCGCCTTTACCCGGCTGGAACACAAAAGGACTGGTGGGAGTGGCTGATTTCGATGCCATTTTGCGCAAACCCGGTACCACGGCCTGTTGCTCCTCAGCGTGCTCATCCCGGCGTTTCTTCCTTTTTGCCCGCATGTTTATCTGCGGGCCGCTACTGCCGTCGTCCTTGAACGCCGCCACAGCGGCCCGGCCAGTTCTTCGTTTGCCACGGCAACAGCTCTCCAGGCCCGCGCCTTTCGGCGGACTGATGTGTTATAAAAAAGTATGTCAAACAGGAGGTTAGATATGGCCAATAAAGCCAAACCGTTCTACTACGCTGCGGCGCCACTGATTGCAATCGGCGCTGCGTTCGCCGCAGTCGGCGCCTCTGGGCAAGCTGCTTTTGGCTACACCGCGGTCGGCTTTCTGGTGCCTGGTGTAGTGCTGCTCATTACCGGATATCGCCAGCGGGCTTGACGTGTGCGGTGGGGTCAAGCTGCAGGCACAGGCATACAAATAGGTGCCTGAGTGAAAATACTCAACGCGGACTATCGAGCGAGCCTTGAATAGGGAGGCCCTGCCTGAAGCGAAAACTCTTGTTCCAGGCATCTACCCCAGACAATAGGGGGGCGTGATTCCAAGAGAGCCCTTACGGAACTGCCTCGCAATGCCTGTCTCGGCCAAATTGTTAATTTTTTTCGCGTAATACTGGCTTAATTTTTAAAAGGCTTGATTGCCTGCTTTGGAGGTTGACGACATTTTTTTGATGATCAGTGCCCAATTGTAAGAGCCATTTTCAGCGAATACACTCCAGACCATGAAACGCTACCTGCGGTTTTGTCTCATCTTCTTGATCAGCCTGGCGCTTCCCCTCAGTGGGATGGCGGGGGTTCAGGCACCGACAGAACCTTGCCCGATGAAGACCATGGGTATGGCTATGATGGACGACATGGGCATGGATTGTTGCAACGACATGAAAAGCCCTGTCGAACACGGCAAACCTTGCAAGCCGGGCCAGGAGTGCAAGTCGGGCGGTATGTTGCAAGTCTCAATCTTCAAGCCTCCTGTGACCGTGTTCAGCCCCGTAGTGCTTTCCCTCATCAGCGATTCTCTGCCTGTACAGACCCCGTCCGGGGTATGGCGACCGCCACGCGTTTGATTCCTTTCCAACATTGAGCCTCATTCCGCATTAGCGGGATGGACTAGCTGCGCGCGTTCCATTTTTTCGCGTGCAGTGGATGATCACAGGAATCGTAAACATGAACTCCAAGTGCAATTGCACAGGCTGGTCTCTTATGGCCGGCTTGGCGGCAAGCGTGCTGGCATTGCCGAGCTTCGCTGCGCCATTGACGCTCGATGAAGCTCTGCGTCTGGCCGAAAACAATGCGCCGTCGCTGACCGCACAAGATGCCAAAATTCAAGCTGCCAGCAGTGCAGCTATTCCAGCCGGTGAATTACCTGATCCCAAGCTGCTGATGGGCGTGCAGAACTACCCCATTGGGGGCCCGGATCGCTGGAGCATCGACCAAGACTTCATGACCATGCAAATGGTCGGGGTCAGACAGGAGATGCCCAACAGCGACAAGCGCAAAGCGCGGATTGAGGTCGCCGATGCAGCTATTGATCGCGCCTCTGCGGAGCGTCGAGTCGAACGTCTGAAGGTACGCCAGTCCACGGCATTGGCCTGGATCAGTAGTTACTCGGTTGAGCGCAAAGATGCACTGTTTCAGGACTTTTACAAAGAAAATCTCCTGCTAGCCGATACTGTACGGGCTCAGATTGCCGGTGGCCGCGCTCAACCTGCTGACGCGGTGACACCCAAACAAGAAGCAGCCAAACTGGCAGAACAACAGGACGATCTGACTCTCCAAAGAGCGCAAGCACAAGCGGCTCTCAAACGCTGGATTGGTTCTGCCGCTAACGACAAGCCTGTGGGTAGTTTTCCTGAATGGCCGGTCGACACCTCAGGCTACTCCCATAGGCTGCAACACCATCCCGAGTTGGCTGCGTTTGCACCGATGACCCGCGAAGCGCAGGCCAAGGTTCGGGAAGCCGTATCAGAGAAGCAGTCGGACTGGAGCTGGGAAGTGGATTACCAGCATCGTGGCCGTGAGTTCGGCGATATGGTCAGCGTGCAATTTTCTTGGGATTTACCTCTGTTTCCTGACTCGCGCCAAACCCCCAAAATCGCTGCCAAGCAGGCTGAACTCAGCCAGCTCGAGGCCGAGCGCGAAGCCCTGTCACGCGAGCACACTCAGCAATTGGAGAGCGAACTGGCCGACTATGAGCGCCTGAATCGTGCGGTGCGTCGAAATCAGGAAAGCCTGTTGCCTCTGGCCAAGGAAAAGGTCGAACTCAGTATGGCGAGTTATCGGTCGGGCAAAGGCGATTTGAGCGCCGTGGTTGCCGCCCGACGTGAACTCGTCGAAGCGCGCCTCAAACAGATCGACGTGGAGGAGCAACGAGCGCTGACCAGTGCGCGCCTGTATTTCGCTTATGGGGAGACCAGCCAATGAGCCTAAAAAAATGGAGTGGGTCATTGGTGATAGGCATCTCGTTGGCATTGGGTGTAGCCGGTGGGTACTGGTTCGCTCATCTGCGCATGAGCGAAGTGCCAAGTACCGTTCCAGAGCAGAGCCTCAATTCTCCAAACGAGCGGAAAGCCCTGTATTGGTACGATCCCATGTACCCGCAACAAAAATTCGACAAGCCGGGTAAATCCCCCTTCATGGACATGCAGTTGGTTCCCCAGTACGCCAGCGGTGCAGGGGATCGGGCAACTGTGAGTATTGATCCGAGCTTGACTCAAAATCTCGGGCTGCGTTTTGCGACCGTCACCCGTGGTGTCCTGGATTCCAGCCTCAATGTGACAGGCATCCTGGCGTTCAACGAGCGTGATGTCGCGGTGATTCAGGCTCGCACCAGTGGTTTTGTGGAGCGGGTCTACGCCCATGCTCCCGGTGACGTGCTCAAGGCCAACGCGGCATTGGCGGATATCCTAGTGCCAGAGTGGGCAGCCGCCCAGACGGAGTTCCTTGCCCTGAAACGCAGCGGGGATGCTGAGCTACTGGCTGCGGCCCGCCAACGATTACTGCTCACGGGAATGCCAGCGGCACTGATCACTCAGGTCGGGCGTAGTGGCAAGGTTCAGCCTTACTTGACGCTCACCAGCCCTATAGGTGGTGTGCTGCAAGAATTGAATGTTCGTGCAGGCATGACCGTGGCGATTGGCGATACTCTGGCACGTGTGAACGGCTTGAGCAGTATCTGGCTGGCCGTGGCCATTCCAGAATCGGAAGCCGGAACTCTCACCTTAGGACAGACTGTCGAAGCGCGCTTGCCTGCCTTTCCGGGAACAACACTCAATGGCAAGGTCAGCGCGATTTTGCCCGAGACCAACTCGGACAGTCGCACAATTCGTGTGCGGGTGGAGCTGCCCAATCCTGACGGTCACCTGAGACCAGGTCTGTCGGCGGAGGTACGTCTGAACCGCTCGACCGAGCAGAGTGTCCTGTGGGTGCCAAGCGAGGCCGTCATTCGCACTGGTCGACGTGCTCTGGTGATGCTCGCCGCAGGCGCGGGTCGCTACCGTCCTGTGGAGATCCAACTTGGGCAGGAAAGCGATGGTAGAACGGCGATCCTGAAGGGCTTGGAAGAAGGTCAGAAGGTGGTTACGTCTGGCCAATTCCTGCTCGACTCGGAGGCCAGCCTTAAGGGCGTTGTCATAGGGGCGGAGGACGAGTCACCACCAGGTGCAGCAGGCTCCAGCTTACATGAAGCGGATGGGCAGATTGTTGAGATCAACGACAAAGAGGTCACTCTTGCCCATGGCCCTTTCAAGACGTTGGGCATGCCTGGTATGACGATGACTTTCCCGCTTGCCAAACCGGCACTGATGCAGGGACTTGAAACGGGTGACAAGGTTCGTATCGGAGTTACTCAAACCGATGATGGTTTGCGTGTGGATCGCTTGGATAAATCGGGGAGCCAGCCATGATCGCGGCCCTGATTCGTTGGTCAGTGGCCAACCGTATCCTAGTGCTACTGGCGACATTGTTCGTTACGGCTTGGGGCATTTGGTCGGTGCAGAGCACCCCTATAGACGCGCTGCCCGATCTCTCTGATGTACAGGTAATCATCCGTACACCTTACGCAGGCCAGGCGCCGCAGATTGTCGAGAACCAGGTCACCTATCCGTTAGCCACCACCACGCTCTCGGTGCCGGGTGCCAAGACGGTACGTGGTTACTCCTTCTTTGGTGATAGCTTCGTTTACGTGTTGTTCGAAGACGGCACTGACTTGTATTGGGCCCGTTCGCGGGTGCTGGAATACCTGAGCCAAATACAAAGTCGATTGCCTGCCAGTGCCAAGCCGGCGTTGGGGCCGGATGCGACAGGGGTGGGGTGGATCTATCAATATGCACTGGTAGATCGCAGTGGCGGACACGACCTGGCACAGCTTCGCGCTCTTCAGGACTGGTTCCTCAAGTTCGAACTCAAGACTTTGCCCAACGTTGCGGAAGTGGCTACCGTGGGAGGCATGGTAAAGCAGTACCAGGTGCAGCTCGATCCGCTCAAACTGGCCAGCCTCGGCATCACGCAAGTCGAGGTGAGCGAGGCTCTCGGCAAAGCTAACCAGGAAACCGGTGGTGCCGTGTTGGAGATGGCAGAGACCGAGTTCATCGTGCGGGCGTCGGGCTATTTAAAGACACTTAATGACTTTCGAGCGATCCCGCTTAAGTTGGGTTCAGGCGGTGTGCCGGTGAGCCTGGGTGATGTCGCCACGATTCAGTTAGGGCCGGAAATGCGCAGGGGCATCTCCGAACTCGACGGCGAAGGTGAGACCGTCGGTGGTGTGGTGATTTTGCGTAGCGGCAAGAATGCTCGCGAAACCATTGCAGCGGTCAAGACCAAGCTCGATGAACTGAAAAGCAGTCTGCCGGCTGGTGTGGAAATCGTCACCACCTACGACCGCAGCAAGCTGATCGACCGCGCTGTCGATAATCTCAGTCACAAGCTGATCGAGGAGTTCATCGTCGTCGCCTTGGTGTGTGGGATCTTCCTCTGGCACCTGCGCTCATCCCTGGTGGCGATTATCTCCTTACCGGTTGGTGTATTGATTGCCTTCATCGTCATGCGTTACCAAGGTATCAACGCCAACATCATGTCCTTGGGCGGAATAGCCATCGCCATTGGTGCCATGGTCGATGCTGCCGTAGTGATGATCGAAAACGCCCACAAGAAAATCGAGGCCTGGCACGCAGCCAATCCGGATGAGGAGCTAACGGGGGAGCGTCATTGGCATGTGATGACTGAAGCAGCGGCAGAGGTAGGCCCGGCACTTTTCTTCTGCCTATTGATCATCACCTTGTCGTTCATTCCGGTATTCACCCTTGAGGCTCAGGAAGGACGGCTGTTTGGCCCATTGGCGTTCACCAAGACCTACGCCATGGCCGCAGCGGCGGGATTGTCTGTGACTCTGGTGCCCGTGCTGATGGGCTACTGGATTCGAGGGCGAATACCCAATGAGCAGCAGAACCCGTTAAACCGTTGGCTGATCCGAATCTATCAGCCGGCTTTGGATATGGTCTTGCGTCGACCTAAGATCACATTGCTGTTGGCGCTACTGATTTTTGTCAGTGCGCTATGGCCAATGTCGCGCTTGGGTGGTGAGTTTCTTCCGCCGCTGGACGAGGGTGATCTGCTCTATATGCCTTCGGCTTTGCCGGGCTTGTCGGCACAGAAAGCAGCGCAATTGCTGCAACAGACCGACCGCCTGATCAAAACCGTGCCCGAAGTCGAACATGTCTTCGGTAAAGCGGGACGCGCGGAAACTGCCACCGACCCCGCGCCGCTAGAGATGTTCGAAACCACCATTCAATTCAAACCGCACGAGCTATGGCGTGCAGGCATGACCCAGGAAAAACTGGTGGAAGAACTGGATCGAGTGGTGCGAGTCCCTGGACTGACGAATATCTGGATACCACCGATTCGCAACCGTATCGACATGCTGGCCACTGGGATCAAGAGTCCCATCGGGGTGAAAGTTGCCGGCACCAACCTGACGGAGATCGACGCCGCTACTCAGGCGGTAGAGCGCGTTGCCAAGGGTGTGCCTGGTGTCAGTTCAGCTCTGGCTGAGCGCCTGACCGGTGGCCGTTACATCGACGTGGATATCGACCGCAAAGCCGCCGCGCGCTACGGGCTGAATATTGCCGATGTGCAGTCCATCGTGGCCGGTGCTATCGGTGGTGAAAACGTCGGGGAGACCATTGAAGGGCTCGCCCGTTTTCCGATCAGCGTGCGCTACCCACGGGAGTGGCGTGATTCGGTCGGCGCCTTGGAGCAATTGCCGATCTATACCCCGCTAGGGAGCCAGATCACCCTCGGCATAGTGGCGAAGGTCAAGGTCACGGATGGCCCACCGATGCTCAAGAGCGAAAACGCACGACCTTCGGGTTGGGTGTACATCGATGTGCGTGGTCGAGACATTGCCTCGGTGGTCGCCGATCTGCGCCGAATCGTCAGTGAGCAGGTCAAGTTGCAGCCCGGAATGAGCCTGAGCTATTCAGGACAGTTTGAATTTCTCGAAAGGGCCAACGCACGACTCAAGCTGGTGGTGCCTGCCACGCTGCTGATCATCTTCGTGCTGCTCTATCTGACGTTCGCCCGCTTCGATGAGGCTTTGCTGATCATGGCCACGCTGCCATTCGCACTTACGGGCGGAGCATGGTTCCTCTATCTGCTGGGATTCAACCTATCGGTCGCCACCGGGGTCGGCTTTATCGCCTTGGCCGGTGTGTCCGCCGAGTTTGGTGTGATCATGCTGCTCTACCTGAAGAATGCCTGGGCCGAACGGGAAGACCTCGGCGACAGCACTGAGCGCGGGCTGGTGGCAGCGATTCGTGAAGGCGCTGTGCAGCGCGTTCGACCCAAGGCCATGACCGTGGCGGTCATTATTGCCGGTTTGCTGCCGATCCTGTTGGGCAGTGGCACTGGTAGCGAAGTGATGAGCCGCATTGCCGCGCCCATGGTCGGCGGCATGGTCACGGCCCCCTTGCTTTCCCTGTTTGTCATTCCGGCAGCCTATCGCCTGATGCGTCGCCGGCACCTCATCGTTGAACCGATCAAACCACAAGGAAAATTCGTATGAAACTGACCCTGATCGCAGCTGCCAGTACCGCGTTTATGTTTTCACTTTCTGCCTACTCGCAGGACATGCCGGGTATGAAAATGGATGGTATGGAGGGCATGAAGATGGAGCAGGAAACAAAACAGGCTCCAGTTGCTGACGCTGAGGGAACCATCAAGGCTATGGATACTTCGAAGCATACGGTGACCATCTCCCACGGAGCTGTGCCAGCGGTGCAATGGCCCCCAATGACTATGGCCTTTTCAGTGACGGAGGATCAGCTGGCAGGTCTGAAGGTCGGAGACCATGTATCGTTTTCCTTTAGGGTAAAGGATGGCAAAGCCGCAATCGTTTCCATTAAAAAATAAGACTGTAGCGATGAGAACTACCGGCACGCTCTGTCGTGCCGGTTTGGAAAGGCTGCCCTTGCTAAAATCCGCCATCTGATCGTCGCCACAATTCGCGTATTTACCATGGACACCACGTGATCCATTTCTGTGAAAATGCGTGTGGTCTATGGACGCCGGAAACTTGCTCTAAACCCCGCCAACTGTTCATTCAAACTGATCTCCATGGGTTGACATCTTTCCTTTATATCGACAAAGCCTTCGCCGATCTGACGGGTATGACCGACCTGGACCAGCTCGGCTGGCGCATCCGCGCCCCGTGCAACCACAAAATGGAAAAACACCGAATCGACCCAAGTGGGGTAAGCCAAGGCTGCGGTACTTGTAAGCGAACGCTGTTTGTCCCCTCAAATCTTGATTTCTGATATGTCCGTGCTTTATTGGCTGATGTTTGTCGTCATTGACGATCAAACACTATTTGTCATTACCGAGCCAGGTGCTTGCACGTTCGCTTGAAGGCCTGGGCTCGCGCGTGTTGATAATCAGTTTGGTCAAGGAAATCAAAGGAATGAAACTTTCACCCGCAGCAAAAGGAATTGCACTGGCCCTGGTCGGTTTCTGTTCATCGATACCCGTGGTGCACGCCTGCACGCGGCTGGTTTTTCTTGGAGACAACCAACAGATCATAACGGCACGCTCAATGGACTGGGCGAAGGATGTGGAAACCAACCTGTGGGTGTTCCCCCAGGGCATGAAGCGCCACGGTGAGGCAGGCCCCAATTCGGTTACCTGGACGTCGAAGTACGGCAGTGTCATTGCGTCCGGCTACGATATTTCCACCACCGACGGCATCAACGAAGCCGGGTTGTCTGCAAACCTGCTGTGGCTGGTGGAATCAGAATATCCAGCACTCGAACAGGGCAAGCCAGGGCTCAGTATCTCGGCATGGGCTCAGTACGTATTGGATAACTTCAAGACCGTGGCTGAAGCGGTCGAGGCGCTCAAGGCCGAACCGTTTCATGTGGTGACATCCAAGGTTCCGAACGAAACCCGCCTGGCAACGCTGCACCTTTCAATGTCCGATGCGTCGGGTGATAGCGCAATCGTTGAATATATCGATGGCAAGCAAGTCATTCACCACGACAGAAAATATCAAGTGATGACGAACTCGCCGAAGTTCGACGAGCAGTTGGAAATGTATGCTTATTGGCAAGGCATTGACGGAACACAGATGTTGCCTGGCACCAACCGCTCGCCTGATCGCTTTGCGCGTGCGTCCTTCTACGTAAATGCCGTGCCCAAGCATGAGGATGCGCGGCTGTCACTGGCCAGTGTGTTCAGTGTGATTCGCAACGTCTCGGTGCCGTACGGCATTACAACGCCAGATCAGCCCAATATCTCATCCACGCGCTGGCGCACCGTGGCGGACCATAAACACAAGCAGTATTTTTTCGAGTCCGCAGTCACGCCCAATACGTTCTGGGTTGACCTGAAGAAGGTGGACCTCAGCCAGAAAACCGGCAAGGTGAAGAAGCTGGACCTGGGGCCGAACCAGGCAAACGTGTATGCCGGCGAAGTGTCCGCCCGCTTCGAAGAGTCCGCACCGTTCAAATTCGAGGGGATTTGAATTGCACCAGCGACTTGATCCCTGACATTTACACTCAGGACGCAACAGCGCTCGCCTCGGCAATCATGAGGTCGAGCGCTTTTGTGTGCGTTGAACAAAAGGCGGCTCGGTCATCAGCCTGCCTGTGGCAACCTAAATCCCAGACAAAGAAAAGCCCGCGATGGGGGGGAGCGGGCTTAAAGGTTTCTACTAGGAGCTGGGTCAACCATAAGCCTTCGAATGTGAAAGGCTTGTGAAAATTACGGGATTGGTCTGAATGATTGCTATTTCACCGTGCAGGTCCAGCGGTGATTGTGCCGGTAGGGCGCGCGCATGAAGGTGATGTCCGAGACGCGGGTCAGGCCGCGTTTGCGCAGGGCGTCGGTCAGTTGTACGAGTGTCTCTGCTTCGATAGTCATTGCTGTTACCTCGTCAGATTTACTGCGTTCATAGGTCTGGACCGGGCGGGTGTCGGGCTAATTCAATTTTTTTGCCCGTGTATCGACGACCGCAAACAGGCCAGGCAAAAAAGATGAACCACCCACGCCGCCACGCGCTCACATGAACAGCGGTACCTCAAACGCAGTTCCCGAAAAACAGAACGAGGATTTCATGATGAATACCCTGTTGCGAAGCAGCGCTTTTGCGCTGGCGTTTACCCTGGCAGGCGCGGTACACGCGGCCCAGGACGCCGACGATTTCGTGGAAGACGCCTCGGCCAAAGGCATTGCCGAAGTGGAAGCCGGCAAGCTGGCCCAGGAGAAGGGCAGCGCCAGCGACGTGAAGGCCTTTGCCGACATGATGGTCAAGGACCACACCGCAGCCAACGAGAAGCTCAAGGCCATCGCTGCCAGCAAAAAGCTGGAAGTCTCGGATGATGCCATGCTGATGGACAAGGCCAAGGCGATGATTCTGGAGCTGCGTAGCGCCAAGTCGTTCGACCAGGCCTATGCCAACAACCAGGTCAAGGCGCACGAGGCCACCATCGAGCTGTTCGAGAACTATGTGAAGGACGGCACCGATGCCGAGCTCAAGGCGTTCGCCGAGAAAACCCTGCCCACGCTGAAAGAGCATCTGACCAAGGCCAGGGCACTTGCCAGCGCACACGGCGGTGATGCAGCCCAACCCTGAGTCAATGCCCGCTGGCCAGTGCGCAGGCGCTGGCCATTGGCAATGCAGTACGCACCGTTCCAGTCGTAGAGGAGAGGTGACGATGAACGACACGGACAAAAGGCAGGCGTTGCAGAACTGGCGACAGGCGTTGGTCCACGAGCATGCGTCACTGGACGCCGAGCAGCGTTACGACAAGGCGTTGATGGCCGCCGATGCACTCGAGGTGGCGGGCATCATCAGCAGTCGCGAGTGGCGCGAGCTGGTGAAGGAAGCCAATGCCTTTATCTTCCACTGAGGGGCGTTGCCAATGCCGGCAGTGCCTGGAGGTTAACGTCATGAAACTGACCGCGTTGGCGTTGCTGGTCGCCAGCCTGTCGATGCTGCAAGGGTGCTTCAACGAGCCCGAGCATGTCGACAAGGATACCGATCGCAGCAAGTCTTCCCTGCAGATGCAAAAGCCCGACACGCCCCCTGCGGAGCCGGCGCCTCGGCAACCCCCCAACAACTAGCTTGAGCGAACGTGCGCCCCAGTCAGCCGAGGCTTGGGGCGCAGGGCTCAGAAGGTGGGCGGGGTGATCACCCAGATCACCACCGCATCCACTTCACCCGGGTTGCCGTACTTGTGCGGCTCCTGGCTGGAGAAGCTGAAGCTGTCGCCTTCACCGAGTTCGAAATGGCGATCCCCCACCCACAGTTCGAAGCGGCCGGACAGCACGTACCCGGCTTCTTCGCCCTCATGGCTGTAGCTCTGCTGGCTGTAGGTGCCTGGCGGAAAGCGCGAATGGAGCATCTCCAGTTCGCGGTTGGGTTGCGGGGTGAGCAACTGGTCGACGATGCCGTCTTCGTAATGCACGCTCAGTCGGCTCTGCCGGCGCACCACGTAGCCGCTGTCCTCGGGGGCGGTGACCGCCTCGCTGGCGAAGAACCACTGGATGGTCACGCCCAGGCTGCGGGCGATATTGAACAGTGCCGGTATCGAGGGGTACGACAGGTTGCGTTCCAGCTGGCTGATATAGCCGGCGGTCAGCTCGCTCTGTTGCGCAAGCTCGGTCAGGGTCATGCCGCGACGCTTGCGAAGCCCGCGAATGCGCGTGCCCAGAAAGTGCGGCGCGGCGCTGCCGTCCTCGGCGGTGGGCGGCAGCTTGCTGTTGTTGCTCATGGCGTTATCCGATCAGCCCTGCAAAGGCCCGGAGTATAAACAGCCTCACAGGCTCGCGGCGACTTTAAGACCCTCATAGATGGCTTCCTCGGCGGTACGCGCCGCCAGGCAATCGCCAATGCGGTGTACTGGGGCCAGGTCCTGGATCTCGCCGGCCAGGGTGTCGACCGGGTGATGGCCGTGGCACAGCACCAGGGTGTCGATGCCTTCGAAGATCATCGCCTCGCCGCTGGCGGTGTGCTGCAAGTAGACGCTGCTGTCGTCGCAGCCATACAGCCGCGCATAGGGCGTGATCGGGATGCCCAGCTTGTGCAGCTCGCCGGCCATCTGGTCACGCACATACAGCGGCAGGCTCTCGCCACAGTGGGTACCGTTGACCGCCAGTTGCACCTGATGCCCGGCGCGGGTCAGGCGTTCGGCGATGCCCGGCCCGATCCAGTCGCAGCGCCAGTCCATCACCATCACCGAGCGACCGACCTGTACCTGCTCGCGCAGCACCTGCCAGGCGTCGACCACCTGCAACTCGCCGCCGCGCTCGAAAGCCGGCCAGTAGGGCGCGGCACCGGTGGCAACGATCACGGCATCCGGCTGCTCGCGCTCGACCAGCGCGCGGTCGACCCGGGTATTGCGCACCACCTCCACGCCGGCCAACTGCATCTCGCGTTGCAGGTTGGTGCTGGCACCGCCGAATTCGCTGCGCCGTGGCAGCAGTTGCGCCAGCAGCACCTGGCCACCCAGTTGGGCGGCCGCCTCATACAGGGTGACCTGATGACCACGGGCCGCCGCTACCGCGGCAGCCTTCATGCCGGCCGGGCCGCCGCCCACCACCATCACCTTCTTGCGCAGTGTGGCAGGCTGCAGTTGGCCGAACTGCCGCTCGCGCCCGGTCTCCGGATGCTGGATGCACGAAATCGGCAGGCCCTTGTGGAAGTGCCCGATACAGGCCTGGTTGCAGGCGATGCAGGCACGCACGTCTTCGGCCCGGCCGCTGTCGGTCTTGTTCGGCATCTGCGGGTCGCAGATCAGCGCGCGGGTCATGCCACACACGTCGGCCTGGCCGCGGGCAAGTATCAGCTCGGCCTCCTGGGGCTGGTTGATGCGCCCGGTAACGAACAGCGGAATGTCCAGGCTGGCCTTGAAGGTGCCCGCCTCGCGGGCCAGATAGGCGGCCTCGATGGCCATCGGCGGCACGATATGCACCGCGCCGCCCAGGGACGCCGAGGTGCCGGCCACGATATGCACATAGTCCAGTTGCCCTTGCAGGGCCTTCACCGCGCCGAGCGATTCATCTTCGCTCAGGCCCTCGGCGTCGCGTTCATCGGCGCTGATGCGCAGGCCGATAATGAAGTGTTCGTCGGTGCTGGCACGCACCGCGGCGATGACCTCGCGCACAAAGCGCAAACGATGTTCAAGGTCGCCGTTGTAGCCGTCGCTACGCCGGTTGACCCGTGGGTTGATGAACTGGGCGGGCAGGTACCCGTGGCTGGCCACCACCTCCACGCCGTCCACGCCCGCCTGATGCAGGCGCCGCGCCGCCGCAGCATAGCCGGCCACTATCTCGTCGATCATGCCTTGGTCAAGCTCGCGCGGCATCACCCGGAACCGTTCGTTGGGCACCGCCGAGGCCGAGTAGGCCACCGCCAGCAAGCCGTCGCTGGACTCCATGATCTCGCGGCCCGGGTGAAAGATCTGCGACAGCACCACGGTGCCGTGGGCATGGCAGGTCTCGGCCAGCCGGCGATACCCCTCGATGCAGGCGTCATCGGTGGCCATCAGCACGTGGGAGGTGTAGCGGGCGCTGTCGTGTACGCCGGCCACCTGCAGCACGATCAGCCCCACACCACCTTCGGCCCGGGCCTGGTGATAGGCAATCAGCTGTTCGTTGACCAGGTTGTCGGTGGGCATCGAGGTGTCGTGGCCGCTGGACATGATGCGGTTCTTGAGGCGCTTGCCACGGATCTGCAACGGGGTGAACAGGTGCGCGAAGGCGGTCGACATGGTGGTCAGGCTCCAGCGGGGGCGTTGTTATTATTTTTCTATGAAAGTGTACCGACAGTAAAAAATCAACTTGTTTTTTTACTTGGGTTTGATTAGCGTCGAGTCACCCCAGTGCAGGGGCTTACCTCACAAAAACAAGAAAGTGGACCACACCGGCGCCAGGCCGAGTGGTACCCGCAGGAGGATCCATCGATGAAAGCGTTCCCGCGTAAACCAGGCCTGTATGCAGTGCTGCTTGCCCTGGGCCTGGGCAGTGCCCAGGCAGCTCCGCAGATGGTAGTGGTGGGTTATGGCGGTGCCGGGCAGAAGGCCCAGGACGTGGCGTTCTTCCAGCCGTTCAGTGCCCATGACAAGAGCAAGCTGATACAGAGCGAGTACAACGGTGAAATGGCCCGCATCAAGGTCATGGTCGACACTGGCAATGTGGACTGGGATGTGGTGCAGATCGAAGGGCCCGACTTGATGCGCGGGTGCGACGAAGGCATGTACGAACCCCTCGACTGGAAGCAGCTGGGGCATGCCGACGAGCTGATCCCGGACGCTGCCCAGGCGTGCGGCTCGGCGGCGCTGGTGTGGAGCGTGGCGATCGCCTATGACCGAGACAAACTGGCCCAGGCGCCCACCTCCTGGGCCGACTTCTGGGACGTGAACAAATACCCGGGCAAGCGCGGCCTGAGGAAGCGTGCGGTGTACAACCTGGAGTTCGCACTGCTGGCCGACGGCGTCAAGGTCGAGGACGTCTACAAGGTACTGGCCACCCCCGAGGGCGTGGACCGCGCCTTTGCCAAGCTGAGCGAGCTCAAGCCCAACATCCAGTGGTGGGAGGCTGGCGCGCAGCCGGCGCAGTGGCTGACGGCGGGTGACGTGGTGATGACCTCCACCTACAGCGGGCGCATCGCCAGTGCCGCGCAGGCCGGTGCGCCGTTGGCGGTGGTATGGCCCGGCAGCCTGTACGGCATGGACTACTGGGCCATCATCAAGGGCTCCAAACATGTCGACCAGGCCAAGCGGCTGATCGCCTACACCAACGACCCGGCAGCGCAGGTGCGCTATGTAAAGCAGATTCCCTACGGCCCGACCAACACCCAGGCCGCGGCAAAGCTGGACCCGTCGCTGGCCAGCTGGGTGCCGACCTCGCCGCAGAACCTTCAAGGGGCGCTGTCGATGAATGTCGAGTTCTGGGTCGATCATGGTGACGAACTGGAGGAGCGCTTCAACGCCTGGGCTACCAAGTAGTCGTTGCAGCCCGTCTCCTGCACCGTTCTGCAAGAGCGGGCTCAGCTGTGAAGGGGCGCGCGGCGCCCCTTCAAAGTCTGGTTAAATACGCGCTTACCAGAACCGCCGGCGAGCCCGTTCCATGCACGATGACGACGATATCCACGAACCCGAGCACGACCACCTGCTCGACCACGAATTTCACGATCAATACATTGCCCCCGAGCCAGAGGCGGGCGGTATGGATGAGGATGACGAGGACGATGATGCCTGGGGTCTGCTCGACGATGACGATGACCAGCCGGAAGACCCATAGCCCTGCCGGCTTCACCATTCGTCGCGTGTGCTGCACCCTGGCCCCGGCCTGACCTCCAACTGACAGGGCCCGGATGTTCCGGGCCTTTGCTGGCGAGGTGTTCCATGACTGACCAAGTGACTGCCCAAGCCCAAGACCCCACCCAACCGACGACGGCTCCCGAAGACGTCGATCCGCTGGCACGCCCACCGGTGTTCACGCCAGATCGTCCCGAGGACTGGAAAGACCCGGCCAGCGGTGATGGCGTGCCCGATGACGAAGACATGCCGCTGCCCAATGATTGAGCGCAGGGGCGTCTGCCAGGGGGCTGGGGGGATCGCTGGCAGACACCCGGATGCCTGGCCCCATTCGACGACGTGGAGGTATTGATGACCGGTAATCAGCACAAACCAGAAGGACCGCATTCATCCGAGCACGCCTCTGAACGGGACACGCTGGACTTTGATCCCGATTCGCCAGACCTGGATGACCCGCAGGTCGATCCGGTAGGCCCGGCCAAGGCGCCCAAGGGCGGGCCAGAACCACGCAAGCCACCGCTTCTTGGCGAGTAGCCGCAAACAAGGGCCCGGCGCAATGCCGGGCCTTTTTGCAATCAGCCGTGCAATCAGCCGCCGGCTGCCTTGGCCGCGGTCACACCCGCCGCACTGAGCTTGATCGGGTAACGCACTGACGGTTCATCGTCGGCCCCAACGGTGACCGCACCGTCCTGGATCAACCCCTTGTCCTGCAGTTGCTTGAGCGTCTCGGCCACCGCCTTTTCGCCTTCGAAGTTGTCCAGCACTTCCTTGCCCAACCCGTTCGGGTGGGCGTGGTACAGCCGGGTGAGTACTTCGTTTTGCAGTGTTTGATTGGTCATTGCCTGCCTCGCAGTGTTCATGGGTATGAAGGGCGTTGCACAGCTTCCGACAGGCCAGGGCGGCAGGGATTCCACCGGATGTCGCGAGGGGGCGACCGGTTGCGTTACAGCAGGTTGCGGGGCGGGGGCGGGCAGCAGGGCCCTGAAACAGAACTGCCCCGGGCAACGCCGCGGGGCAGTGGGTCAAGCGCTACGCCGGGGCGTCAGGGCTTGTTGTTGAGCTTGCGCAGTTCTTCGTAGGTGGCCGACTGGACGAACCAGAAGCCGGAAACGATGCACCAGGTCAGCGTACCGACAATCAATGTGCCCAGGCCAGCCAGGAAGCTCTGGCTGAACATGAACAGGCCGGAAATCCAGATGACGGCCAGTGCCACGTACAGCACCACGTTGTTGACGCTGATAACAAAATCTTTCACGAGTAATCCTTCCCGAGTCATTGTCCACTGTCGCACGAACGGCGTGCGACAGGCCGCTATCATATTGATATTGCGACAACAATTCCATCGGAACGGGCGATGCGCCTGCCTGTCAGCGGCTAGCGAAAGCGCGGCAGCGGTCGGTCCAGGGTGAGGGAGGTCAGGGTCTTCTTCACCAGCACCTCGTCGGCTTCGACGGCCTTGAGGGTGTCGCGGATCTTGCCCGCCACCGGTACATCGCCCTGGCGGTCGATCCAGTCGGCGATCTCCTTGCAGGCCACGGCCAGGCGGTCCTGACGGTGGTTGATCAGGGTCAGCAGGGTGGTGATCTCTTTGTCGGACATGGCGCATTCCTCCCTTCGGCGAATTAAGTGTAGCAGTGCGCCGGCAGTTGGCCCCCCCAGCCTCAATCGGGTTTGCCGCGCACGATGCGCCCGTCCTTGACCTCGTCGGCATAGGCCTTGAGCTTGTCCGAGTCCCGGTACAGGCGGTTCATCAGGTGCAGCACCGCCACCACGTCGACGTCCTTGATGCGCTCGGCCAGCTTGCTGATTTCACCGGCGGTACGCTCAAGGTCGGTGGCGACCAGCTTCAGGTCACGTTTGAGTTCTGCGGAGGACTTCTTGATACCCATGGATACCTCGGATGGGCTGATTGCGTTCAAATGGGTGCATTCTAGCAGGCGACACCATCGGCAACAGAAGAGGGGAGGCACAGCATGAGCGCCAGGGTGCAGGTACGGGCCAACCGTCGTGGCCGCGATATCGCGGTGGGCGATGTCCATGGGCACTTCCAGCGCCTGCAGCAGGCACTGGATGCCGTCGGGTTCGATCCGGCCATCGATCGGCTTTTCAGCGTGGGCGACCTGGTCGACCGTGGGCCCGACAGCGAACAGGCGCTGGCATGGCTCGATCAACCCTGGTTTCACGCGGTGCAAGGCAATCATGAAGCGTTGGCCATTGCCCACGTGCGGGGCCACTGGCTGGACCAGGCGATGTACCGCGCCAGTGGTGGCGGCTGGTTTCTCGACCTGGATGCGCAGGCCCAGGCCCGCTTTGTGGCCGCCTTCGAACAGATGCCCCTGGCGCTGGAGCTGCAAACCCCTGAAGGCCTGGTTGGCCTGCTGCACGCCGACTGCCCGTTCGCGCATTGGCAGACACTGTGCGAGCACCTGGCAGGCGAACCTTCAGCCGATGTTCAGGAAGTGTGCCAATGGTCGCGGCGACGCTTGCAGCAGGGCGACACTGGCGAGGTTAAGGGCTTGCGTGCGCTGATCGTCGGGCACACCACGCTGCGCGAGGTGAAGGTGCTGGGCAATGTCTGGCACCTCGATACCGGCGGCTGGGCAAGCGGACACTTCAGCCTGCTTGATCTTGCCAGCCTTGAGTTACTGCAGACGCCTAGATGAACCACCACGGGTCACCGTTGGGCTTGGTGGGGGTTCGCCTGAGCTGGCGTATCGATACCCATGACAACGCGATGCCAACCAGCAGCATCAGGCCACTGAACACCATCTTGAACAGGATCGCGGCATGAAACGCGTCGGGGTTGTCACGCAGCGTATGGGTCACGTGGTGGACTGGCCGGATACGGTTGCTGACCATACTGGTCACGCTGCCCGCCTGCAGGTCTTGCAGGTTCAGCAGGGCCATCGCCAGGGCACCCAGAATCAACAGGAAGCCAGCCATCAGCAAGACCATCATATTGCCGCTGCCTACCCTGTTCGGGCGCATGGTCGCCTCCTGGCAGATTTCGAGAAGCGCGCGATCATACATGACTTGACGCTGGCCGGCAGGGCATTTGAAACTCGTTGCCCCAGCCACCGGAGCCCCTCATGGACCTGACCACCCTCGCGTTATTCATCCCGGCCTGTTTCGCCCTGAACATGGCCCCTGGCCCCAACAACCTGCTGTCGCTGAACAACGCCAGCCGCTACGGCCTGCGCACGGCCTGCCTGGCTGGCGCCGGCCGCCTGCTGGCGTTTGCCGGGATGATCGTACTGGCCGCCATGGGCCTGGCGGTGGTGCTGCATACCAGTGAATACCTGTTCCTGCTGGTCAAGGTGCTGGGCGCCGGCTACCTGTTCTACATCGCCTGGCAGTTGTGGCGCGCACCGGTCGGCGAGGCCGCGCAGGTCGGTGCACGCGGCGTGGGTACCCTGCGCCTGGCGCGTCAGGAGTTCCTGGTGGCAGCCGGCAACCCCAAGGCCATCCTGATCTTCACCGCGTTCCTGCCCCAGTTCGTCAGTGTGACAAGCGCCACGCCGGTGGCCGAGCAGTTCGCCGTGCTGGGGGCGATGTTCCTGGTACTGGAGTGGCTGGCCATCGCCATCTACGGCTGGCTGGGGGCGTACATGCAGCGCTGGTTCAACCAGCCTGCACCGCGTCGGCTGTTCAACCGGGTCAGCGCATCGTTGCTGGGCCTGGCGGGGTTCGGCCTGCTCGCCGCACGCCGGGCCTGAGCCCTACCAGCGGATGCGCAGCCCCAGGGTGCCGCCAATCGATTCCTGCTGGCGGCTGTCAAGGTTGGCGCTGTAGATCATTGCGCCGTACACCGCCACGGCGGGGCTCAGCCGGGCGCTCAGGCCGGCGCCCACGTCCATCCAGGTGGCGGCCTGATCAGTCCTGATCGGCTCGCCCCGTCGAACCGCAGGGTGTCGCGCCCGCCACTGCTGCGCCATACATTGCTGCGCAGGTAGGGCTCCAGTGGCACGCTGCCGGCCAGGTAGCTGCCCTTGATTCGTGCGCCAACGCGACCGGTCCAGTTGGTCTGACTGTCCTGGGTGACCGTTGAAATGCCATCGCTGCGTGTATCGAAGTCGACCTTGCGGGCGATCACCTGCACCTGGGGCTCGACCACCCAGCGCGCGCTCAATGCCAGCGGATAGCCGGCCTCCACCGAGGCCGCCAGGGCATGCCCATCCAGATCGAGCTTCACGCCGCGATCGGAACGGGCGCGGCCGTCCAGATCGGTGTACTGCAGCACCGTGTCCACGTACCACTGCCCGGGACCGATCAGCGTCCAGTAGGCGCCGACACTGTCGCCATCGAGGCGAACATCGCCCACCGCATTGTCTTCGAAACCCAGCGCGAAGCCTTTGACATCGCCATCGAGCCGGCTATGGCTGACATACACCCCGGCGTGCTGGCGATAACCGCCGTCGGTGTGCATCGCATACAGGTCATGACCCACCTCGAAACCGCTCAGGTTGCCGTCCAGGCTTGGCGACACCGTGCCGGACCACTGCTGGCGCAGGTGCTCGCCAAAGGTGCGGGCCCACCCGGCTGCCACCGGGCCTTGTTCGTCGAGCAGGCGTTGCTCGCCCTGGCGCTGGTGGAAGGTGCCCAGGGTCGACAGGCTGATGATGGCCGCGGCGCGGCTGGCCACCGCGTACACCGGCACTTCGGCGCGGTACAGCACGATGGCCTGCCCGGCGACCGGGGTGGGCAGTGGCGGGGTACCCGGGGCGGCCACGGGCGCCGGCACCACCGGTGGCGGTGGCTGGCCGGGCAGGGGCGGCGCCGATACCGGGGGCGCGACCACGCTCGAGCGCAGGTACCAGCTGTTCTCGCTGCCAGCGCTGACCCCGCCCTTGAACAGGTAGTACTGGTAGGCCCCGGCCGACAAGGGCTGGCCAAGGCTGAACGCCGTGCTGGTGCTGGTGGTGCCAGGGCCGGCCTCGACCACCTGGATGCCATCGGCCGCTGTCAGCGCGCCGCTGCCGCCCAGGTTGTTCACCTGAAGGGCAGTGCTGCCGGCCAGCGAGCCCTGGTTGACCACCAGCCGGTCGGAGGCGGCGCCGTCGCCTTCGAGCACGCTGTCGACCTTGAGCACGCCGTTGCTGCCTGCGTAGTTGCCGTCGAGGGTCAGGCGGCCCAGTGCATTGGCGCCGCTGCTGAGGTCGATGAGCCCGGCGTTGTTCACGCTCACCGATGTGCCGCCGGCAAACGCCGTCACCTGGCCGGTGCGCGCCACCAGCTGGCTGGTGGCATCGATCAGCAAGGTGCCGGTACCCGTGCCCTGGTCTCCAAGAACCAGGTGGTCATCCAGGTTGAAGACCGAGGCGTTGGTCAGGGCCATGCGCTCCCAACCGGTATAGCGCGCGCCCAGGCTGCTGCGGGTATGGTCCAGTACCAGGCTGTCGCTGCCCAGGCCGCCGTCCACCTGGCGCACCAGCCCCAGGCGGCTTTCGTCGAGGTTGGCCAGCAGCGCCTGGTCGCTGCCGTCGCCCATCAGCACCGCACCGCGCACGATGCCGTCGTCGCGCCAGGTGAAGCTGTCGTCGCCGAAGCTGAGCAGTACATTGCCCACCACCTCGCCACCGCTGATGGTCACACTGTCGTCGCCGCCGCTGACGCTGATGTTGCCGCCGATGCGTCCGCCACTGACGATGACCGTGTCGCGGTCAAAGCCTGTGACCAGGTTGGCGTCGATGATGCCGCCGGACATGTCGAACAGGTTGCGGTCCAGCTTCATGTCGACGCGCCCGATGCGCCCGCCGCTCATGTAGGCCACATCGCCATCTTCGAAGGCGCCGATGATGCGTCCGCCGCTCATCTGGAACAGGTCGCGGCCGTTGCCCTGCTGCAAGGCCTGCAACTGCCCGCCGGTCATGATGAAGGTGTCGATGCCCGCGCCCTGATCGAGCACGCCGGTGATGATACCCGACGCCATTTCGACGCGGTCGGCGCCGGGGCCGAAGGTCACGCTGCCGGCGAGGGTGCCGCTGCCCCCGGCCGGCAGTATCAGCGTGTTGTCACCGCCAGGGTCGACAAGGGAGGTGCCAATGCCGCTGTCGCAGACATAACGATCGTTGCCGCCGGTAGGGGCGAAGGTGCAGTCCGCCTGACTTGTCAGGGCCCACGGGCCCAGCAACGGCAGGCACGCCAGGGCAACGCGGCTGGGCGGGCTCATTTCGTCCTCCTTGGGCTAGCGATCGGCCCAAGCGATACAGGGCTGCGACGGCGGTCGCAACTGGCAGAAATGATAGGTGGTCATCGGAAATGTGCACATTGGCGCAAAAACGCCTGACCGATGGCACGCCTGTCGATCAGGGCAGAGGGCTCAATCGCGGTAGAACACCTGCACCAGGTGGTAACCGAATTTGCTCTTGATCGGGCCGTGTACCACCCGCAACGGCTTCTTGAAAATCACCTGGTCGATGGCGCCCACCATCTGTCCCGGGCGTACTTCGCCCAGGTCGCCGCCGCGTTTGCCCGACGGGCAGGTGGAGTACTTTTTCGCCAGCACATCGAAGGCTTCGCCCTTGGCGATGCGCTGCTTGAGCTGTTCGGCCTCTTCGGCGGTCTTGACCAGGATGTGACGGGCCTGTGCTTTCATGTTGCCTCTGTTACGGGTAAAACCGGCGATTATGCCTGATTCGGGGCAGGGCGGCTTGGCGCGCCGTGCCCCGAACCCACGCCTTGGCGGGTTACTCCACCGTGGCGCGTTTCACGTCGCTGGAAGCCGACCAGATGCGATAGCGCACTTCCACGTCCTTGGGGGTGTAGACCACCACCGGCAACTTGCTGTTGTAGCGCAGCAGGAAACCATCGCCGACCACCGGCACGAAGGCGTCGATCTTCTTGTTGTCGGGGCAGCCCATCAGGGTAGAGACAGGGCCCATCACCTTGTCCAGCCGGTAGTAACTATAGCCCCAGCCTTCGAGGGTCTTTTCTTCGAGGTTGCCACCCAGGCGCTGCAGGTTGCAGTCCACCTTGAGGGTCTTGCCGGCCAGTACCTCGACCTTGAATGCCGACTCGTCTTTCTGCTCGGGCAGGTGGATCACCTGGCGCACAAAACCGTTTTCGGCTTCGGGATAAGGGGCCACATCCTTGAGGCTGGCTGCGAGAACAGGGGCGCTGAAAGCCAGGGGCAGCATGACCAGGGCGGTCAGGGAAAGCGGTCGCATAAAAGCTCCTTGCGGTTTGAAAATGACAGTCGTAGCCGGCCAGCGGTACCTGCGCCCCAGGCCGATGGCTACTGGGCCAGCCAGCCGCCATCGATGTTCCAGGCGGCGCCGCGTACCTGGCTGCCGGCTTCGCTACATAGAAACAATACCAGCTCGCCCAGGTGTTGCGGTGTGACGAAGGCGTGCGAGGGCTGCTTTTCGGCCAGCAGGTCCTGCTGGGCCTGCTGCGGGTCGACCCCGCTGGCGATGCGATCGTCGATCTGCTTCTGTACCAGCGGGGTGAGCACCCAGCCGGGGCAGATGGCGTTGCAGGTCACGTTGCTGGTGGCGGTCTCCAGGCCCACCACCTTGGTCAGCCCGACCACCCCGTGCTTGGCCGCCACATAGGCGGCCTTGCCTACCGAGCCGACCTGCCCGTGCACCGAGGCGATGTTGATCACCCGCCCCCAGTTGCGCTGGCGCATGCCGGGCAGTGCCAGGCGGGTGCTGTGAAACACCGCCGAAAGGTTGAGCGCGATGATCGCGTCCCAGCGTTCCACCGGGAACGCCTCCACCGGGGCGACATGCTGGATGCCGGCGTTGTTGACCAGGATATCGACCCCGCCGAACTCGCGTTCGGCATAGGCAAACAGGTCGCTCAGCTGTTCCACGCTGCCAAGGTCTGCCGCGTGGTGCCCCACCCGGGTGCCATGCCGGCCCACCTCGGCAAGCGCTGCACTGGCGTCGCCGAAGCCGTTGAGAATCACATCGGCGCCAGCGCCGGCCAATGCCTGGGCGATACCCAGGCCGATGCCACTGGTGGAACCGGTAACCAGTGCGACTTTTCCTGCAAGGCTCATGGAAGTCTCCTTAGACAATGCCTGTAGCGTAGAAGGTAGCGATCACCACGAAGACTGCCAGGGTCTTGATCAGGGTGATGCCGAAGATGTCCTTGTAGGCTTCGCGGTGGGTCAGGCCGGTCACCGCCAGCAGGGTGATCACTGCGCCGTTGTGCGGCAGGGTGTCCATGCCGCCGCTGGCCATCGCGGCCACTCGGTGCAGCACCTCCAGCGGAATGTTCGCCGCGTGCGCCGCACTGATGAAGCTGTCGGCCATGGCCGCCAGCGCAATGCTCATGCCGCCGGATGCCGAACCGGTGATGCCGGCCAGCAGGGTCACGGTGATGGCTTCGTTGACCAGCGGGTTGGGAATGTTGCGCAGCGCATCGGCCAATACCAGAAAGCCTGGCAGCGACGCGATCACCGCGCCGAAACCGTATTCCGACGCCGTGTTCATCGCCGCCAGCAGGGCACCATTGACCGCGCTCTTGCTGCCCTCTGCCAGGCGCGTGCGGATGGCGCCGAAGGCGCTGACCAGCACCAGCAGGATGCCCAGCAGCAGGGCGGCCTCGACCGCCCAGATGGCCGTCAGCTTGGCGATTTCGGTCTGTACCGGGGCGCTCATGCCGGGCAGGCTCAGGCTGTGGGTCTTGCCGTACCACGCCGGGATCCAGTGGGTGAACAGCAGGTTCATCACCCCCACCAGCAGCAGTGGCGACAACGCCAGCAGCGGGTGCGGCAGGGTCAGGTCGGCGGCGGTTTCGGGCTCGTTGCGCAAGTCGCTGCCGTAGCCTTCACCGGCGCGCTGCGCCTTGTTGCGCTGGCGCTGCAGGTACAGCATCCCGGTGCAGAACACGAACAGCGTACCGATCACGCCAAGCCAAGGCGCGGCCCAGGCGGTGGTGTTGAAGAAGGTGCTGGGGATGATGTTCTGGATCTGCGGGGTGCCCGGCAGGGCGTCCATGGTGAACGAGAACGCACCCAGGGCAATGGTGGCTGGTATCAGACGTTTGGGGATGTCGCTCTGGCGAAACATCTCGGCGGCGAACGGGTACACCGCGAACACCACCACGAACAGCGACACGCCGCCATAGGTGAGCAGCGCGCACACCAGTACGATCACCAGCATGGCCTGGCGTGTGCCCAGCAGGCGAATGGCGGCAGCCACGATCGAGCGCGAGAAACCCGAGAGTTCGATCAGCTTGCCGAACACGGCGCCGAGCAGGAACACCGGGAAATAGAGCTTGATGAACCCGACCATCTTTTCCATGAACACCCCGGTGAAGGCGGGCGCGACGGCGGAAGGGTCGGTAAGCAGCACCGCGCCGAGGGCGGCGATGGGGGCAAAAAGAATCACGCTGTAGCCACGGTAGGCCGCCAGCATCAGCAGCGCCAGGGCTGCCAGGGCAATGATCACACTCATTGAGTGTCTCCTTGGGTGCATCTTGTTTTTGTTGGGATGCAGCCCTTAGCGAAGACCGTGCCATGTTAATAAGCTATTGATTTATATGGATAAATACTAATTCCAGTGGAATTTATCGAATGATTGTCTCTGGTTTGAGACTGGCTGTGCCGTGCGTGCGCTTGCAGCGCAGGAGGATCTGCACACGGGGTATGCCTGACACACCGTGCACTCTGGTTTTGCGACCGCTTCGCGCTCGTTCGCCGGCAAGGCCGGCTCCTACGCCTCTGGCCGGCAGGCCGTAGGAGAGGGCCTTGCCCCGCGATCTGGTGCGCAGCGCCAGTAAAACCTGTACATGCGGTCCGCCTGATACATCGCGCAGTCAGGGTCTACGACCGCTTCGCGCCCGTTCGCCGGCAAGGCCGGCTCCTACGCCTCGGGCCGGCAGGCCGTAGGAGCGGGCCTTGCCCCGCGATCTGGTGCGCAGCGCCAGTAAAACCTGCACATGCGGTCCGCCTGATACATCGCGCAGTCAGGGTTTACGACCGCTTCGCGCTCGTTCGCCGGCAAGGCCGGCTCCTACGCCTCGGGCCGGCAGGCCGTAGGAGCGGGCCTTGCCCGCGATCTGGTGCGCAGCGCCAGCAAAACCTGCACATGCGATCTGCCTGGTACACCGCGCAAACAGGTCTATGACCGCGTTGTGCCGATTCATCAGCAAGGCCGTCTCCAGGTTGAGATGCCAGTCTCTCTATTGAGACTTGATCCCCAGAGCCGCCAGCTTCTTGTACAGCGTCGAACGCCCCAACCCCAGCTCACGCGCGGCTTGCGGCACATTCCCGGCGCAGCGGGCAAGGGCGTTTTCCAGCAACTGGCGCTCGAATGCTTCGCACGCCTGCCTGTAGTCGGTTACGGGGTCGGTGTCGACTGTAAGGGGCGTCAACGGTCCCAATGCCGATTGCACCTGGGCGGCAGTCAGTTGCTGCTGGTCGGCCATCAGCGTGGCCCGCTCCAACACGTTGCGCAGCTCACGAATGTTGCCCGGCCAGGCATGTCGGGCCAGCAGCGCCTGTGCCGGTGCCTGCAGCTCATGGCGGCTGCCCAGCTCCTCCAGAATCGCCTCGCTCAACGCCGGCAGGTCATCGAGCCGGGCACGCAATGGCGGCACCTCGATCGGTAGCACGTTCAGGCGGTAATACAGGTCGGCGCGAAACTCCCCGCGGGCCATCGCTGCCGAAAGGTCGCGCGAAGTGGCAGCAATCACCCGCACATCGCTCTGCAGCATCTGGTTGGAACCCACCGGCTCGTATTCCTTTTCCTGCAGCACGCGCAGCAGTTTGCTCTGCAGCGCCAGCGGCATGTCGCCGATCTCATCGAGAAACAGCGTGCCGCCTTCGGCCACCTGCAGCTTGCCCGGCCGGCCCTTGCGGTCGGCGCCAGTGAACGCACCCGGCGCGGTGCCGAAGAATTCGGCCTCCAGCAGATCGTGCGGGATAGCGGCGCTGTTGATGCTGACAAACGGCTTGTGGGCGCGGGGCGAGGCGGCGTGGATGGCATGGGCGAGCAACTCCTTGCCCGTGCCGGTCTCACCCAGTAGCAGCACCGGCGAATCGCTGCTGGCCCCACGCCGCGCGCGGCGTTTGACCTCAAGGCTTGCGGCGCTGGTACCGATGAACTGCGCAAAGCTGTACTTGGCCTGGCGCGCACGCAGCAGCGAGCGGGTCGAGGCCAGTTCCTGCTGCATGCTGGCATAGCGCTTGAGCAGCGGCGAAAGGCTGTGCAACTCATCGAACAGGGCAAAGCCGATGGCGCCCATCACCGCGCCCTCGGCATCGTGGATCGGCAGGCGCATCACCACCAGCGGCTCCTTGGGCGTGTCGAGCATGTCCAGCAGAATCGGCCGGCCCTGGGTGATCACGTCGCGCATCTGGCTGCCGGGGATCACGCTTTCACACGGCTGACCAATCGCAGCACTGGCGTCCTCCAGGCCAAAGCGCCGTGCGTAGCGCTGGTTCATCCACACGATTCGTGCATCGCGATCGACGATGATCGTGCCCTCGCTGGATTGCTCGATGATCTCGAACAGCGAGCGGATCGCCAGTTGGCGCACGCGCTGGTAGTCCTTGAGGCTGTCACTGTCTTGCATGGGCCGCTCCGCCGTAATGAGGCTGCGATTATGCCCGTGGATCGAACGCCTCGCGCAATGCGTCGCCGATGAACACCAGCAGCGAAAGGATCAACGCCAGGGTGAAGAATGCGGTAAACCCCAGCCATGGCGCCTGCAGGTTCTGTTTGCCCTGGTTCACCAGCTCGCCCAGGGAGGCGCTGCCGGCGGGCATGCCGAAACCGAGAAAATCCAGTGCAGTGAGGGTCGAGATGGCCCCGGTGAGAATGAACGGAAGGTAGGTGAGGGTGGCGTTCATCGCATTGGGCAGAATGTGCCGCACGATCACCAGCCGATCGGGCAGGCCCAGCGCCCTGGCGGCCTGCACGTATTCCAGGTTGCGCCCGCGCAGGAACTCCGCGCGCACCACGTCCACCAGCGCCAGCCATGAAAACAGCGCCATGATTCCCAGCAGCCACCAGAAGCCGGGTTCCACAAAACCACTGAGAATGATCAGCAGGTACAGCACCGGCAGCCCCGACCACACTTCCAGCAGGCGCTGGCCGATCAGGTCCACCCAGCCGCCGTGGTAGCCCTGCAGGGCGCCGGCGGCCACGCCGATCACGGTGCTGATGGCGGTCAGCAGCAGGGCGAACAGTATCGACACACGGGTGCCGTACAGCACCCGCGCCAGCACGTCGCGCGCCTGGTCGTCGGTGCCCAGCCAGTTGGTGGCGGTGGGTGGGCTGGGGGTGGGTACCTGCAGGTCGTAGTTGGGGGTGTCGGCGCTGAAGGGGATCGGGGCAAACAGCATCCAGCCACCCTGGCCCTCGATCAGCTGGCGCACGTACTGGCTGCGGTAGTCGGGCTGGAACGGCAACTGGCCGCCGAACTGCTGTTCGGTGTAACGCTTGAAGGCGGGGAAGTACAGGCTGCCCTGGTAGCCCAGCAGCAGCGGCTTGTCGTTGGCCACCAGCTCCGCCCCCAGGCTGAGCAGCAACAGCAGCCCGAACGCCCACAGCGAGAACCAGCCGCGGCGATTGCGCCGAAAATTCGCCAGCCGGCGCCTGGACAACGGCGACAGGCGCCGCATCAGTGCTGCCTCGTGGCAAAGTCGATACGCGGGTCGACCAGGGTGTAGCACAGGTCGCCCAGCAGGCGGATCAACAGGCCGAACAGGGTGAAGATGAACAGCGAACCGAACACCACCGGGTAATCCCGCGACACCGCCGCCTCGTAGCTCATGCGGCCCAGGCCGTCGAGCGAGAAGATCACTTCGATCAGCAGCGAGCCTGCGAAGAACACCGTGATCAGCGCCTGGGGAATGCCCGCCACCACCAGCAGCATCGCGTTGCGAAACACATGCCCGTACAGCACCCGACGCTCGCTCAGGCCCTTGGCCCGCGCGGTGACCACGTACTGGCGGGTGATCTCGTTGAGGAAGGCGTTCTTGGTCAGCAGGGTGAGGGTGGCGAAACCGCCTATCACCAGCGAGCCCACCGGCAGCACCAGGTGCCAGAAATAGTCGGCCAGCTTGCCGGCCAGGCTCAGCTCGGCAAAGTTTTCCGACACCAGCCCGCGCACCGGAAACCAGTTGAGCGAGGTCCCACCGGCAAACAGCACGATCAGCAACAGTGCGAACAGAAACGCTGGCAGCGCATAGCCGATCACGATCAGCGCACTGCTCCAGGCATCGAAAGCGCTGCCGTGGCGGATGGCCTTGCGGATGCCCAGCGGGATCGACACCAGGTAGGTGATCAGGGTGGCCCATAGGCCCAGTGAGAGGGTGACCGGCAACTTGTCCAGGATCAGGTCGGTGACCTTGGCACCGCGAAAGAAGCTGCTGCCGAAATCCAGCTGGGCGTAGCGAGTGAGCATCAGCCACAGCCGCTCGTGGGCCGGCTTGTCGAAGCCGTACTGGCGTCTGATGGTCTCCAGCAGTTTGGGGTCCAGCCCGCGGCTGGCCCGCGAGTCGCTGTGCAGCGTGTCGCTGCCGGCCCCCGGCGCACCGCCGCCGATACCCTGCAGGCGCGCCACGGCCTGTTCTACCGGGCCGCCCGGTGCCGCCTGGATGATCACGAAGTTCACCAGCAGAATGATCAGCAGGGTGGGCAGTATCAGCAGCATCCGGCGCAGGATGTACGCAGTCATGGCGCAGCCTCCAGCCGCTCGGCCATCTGCGCCGTGGTCAGCGGGGTGGGGCTGACCTCCCACCAGGTGTCCAGCGCCGGGTCATTGCTGGCTTGCACCCTGGGGATGCCGAAGCGGTTCCACCACACCGTGGAGGCGCCGGGCGGGTAGTAATTGGGGATCCAGTAGTAGTTCCATTGCAGCACCCGGTCCAGCGCATGGGCATGGCGCAGCATGTCGGCCGGGCTCGCGGCCTTGACCAGGCCGTCGATCAGGCTGTCCACCGCCGGGTCCTGCAGGGCCATGTAGTTGCTCGAGCCAGGGTCGGTAGCCGCCGCCGAGCCGAAGTAGCTGTAAAGCTCCAGCCCCGGCGAGGGCGACACCGGGTAGCCAGTGACGATCATGTCGTAGTCACGGGCCATCAGCCGGTTGACGTACTGGGCCGCGTCGATGCGGCGTATGTCCAGGGTGATGCCGATCTGCGCCAGGTTGCGTTTCCACGGCAGCAGCAGGCGCTCCAGGCCCGACTGGCCATTGAGGAAGGTAAAGCTCAGCGGTTCGCCCCGGGCATTGACCAGTTGATCGCCCTGCGGGCGCCAGCCGGCCTGCTGCAGCAGAGCGAGGGCTTGCAGCTGCTTGTCACGGATCAGCCCCGAGCCGTCGTTGCGCGGCGCCTCGAACACCCGGTCGAATACCTCGGCCGGCACCTGGGCACGCAGGGGTTCGAGCAGGGCGAGCTCTGCGCGGTCGGGCAGGGCGCGGGCGGCCAGCGCACTGTTGGCGAAAAAGCTCTGCTGGCGGATGTACAGGTTGCGCATCATCTGCCGGTTGCTCCATTCGAAATCCCACAGCAGGCCCAGTGCCTGGCGCACGCGCCGGTCCTGGAACACCGGGCGCTGCAGGTTGAACACATAGCCCTGGGCATTCTGCGGCGCCCCTCGGGCCAGGTGCGCACGTTGCAGGCGCCCGTCGTCCAGGGCCGGGCCGTTGTAGCCGATCGAATAGCCGGTGGCGGAGAACTCGCGGTTGTAATCGTAACCGCCACCGCGCAGCACCTGGCGTGCCACGTCGGTGTCGCCGAAATACTCGATCTTCAGCTGGTCGAAGTTGTAGCGCCCACGATTGACCGGCAGGTCCCGTGCCCACCAGTCGCGGTTGCGCTCGAAGGTGATGCTGCGCCCGTTGTCGACCCGTGCGATGCGGTACGGGCCGCTACCCACCAGCGCCTGGAAGCCGCCGCCGTTGGTGAATGCATCCTGGTCGAGCGCGTGCTCGGGCAATACCGGCAGCGACGCCAGGTCCAGGGCCAGGGTACGGTTCTGATTGTTCTTGAAGTCGAAGCGTACCTGCAGGGGCGTCTCGACCACCACAGCAGCCACGTCGGCAAACTGCGTGCGGTACTTGAGATTGCCTTCACGCAGCAGCAGTTGGTAGGTGAAGCGCACATCCTCGGCACGCACTGGCCGGCCATCGGCAAAACGCGCACGCGGGTCGATGTAGAAGCGCAGCCACAGCCCATCGGCGCTGCGCTCGAGCTTTTGCGCGATCAGGCCGTACACGGTATAGGGCTCGTCCAGTGACCGAATGGCCAGCGGTGCATACAGCCAGCCGTCCACCTCGCTGACCCCGGTGCCCTTGTCGATGTAGGGCAGCACATGGTCGAAGCCGCCGATTTCCAGCGCCGAGCGACGCAGGCTTCCACCTTTCGGGGCTTGCGGGTTGACGTAGTCGAAATGGCTGAACGAGGCGCGGTAGCGGGGGGCTTCACCATAGACGGTGAGGGCGTGGCTGGGGGCGGCGATCAGGGTTTGCCAGGGAGGCAGCAGAAACAGCAGCGGGGCAAGGGCGAACAGCACAATGCGGGTCAAGCCCGCTCTCACAGGAGCGGGCCGACCCTCGACACGGCCGGCAGATGCGGCCAAGGCCGATCAGTCCTGGCGGCTGGTCACTTCCAGCAGGTGATAGCCGAACTGGGTCTTCACCGGGCCTTGAACAGTGTTCACCGGTGCGCTGAACACGACGGTGTCGAACTCCTTGACCATCTGGCCGGGGCCGAACGAGCCCAGGTCACCGCCCTGGCGGCTGGAGGGGCAGGTGGAGTTGGCCTTGGCGATTTCGGCGAAGTCGGCGCCGGCTTCGATCTGTGCCTTGAGTTCGTTGCACTTGTCTTCGCTGGCGACAAGGATGTGACGGGCGGTGGCTTTTGCCATGGAGAATGCTCCTGGTGAGTAAAGGTGCAGCCTAGCGCAATCGGCGCGCGATTTCCTCCCCCGGTGTGCACGTGCCTTGGCCGGGCACCTGGTATTTGTGTCAGTTGTGCGCCTCGTACATTTTGCCTTTGAATCATTTCCAGCCCATTCCCCCGTTCAAACCTTTCGGGCTTCCTGGATTGGAGAAAACTTCATGACGAACAACTTGATTGTCCCCGGGACCCAATCGGGCTTGCAAACGATGATCGACCTGTTCAATGCCATAGTGGGAGGGCCGCCGGCATTCGGAGGATTTGCAGCCGGCACCCTGGCCCTGCGACGCATCTACATTCCAGGTTACATCACCCCGGTATACACCGAAGGCGCCCAGGTTGGCGTGAACAAGGGGATGGTCAATTCGGTGCGCGGAATGCAGGTATTCGTGCAGCCGTATCCGAACATGCTGGCGGGGGATCTGATCGAGGTGTTCTATGGCACCAGCAACATCGCGGCGGTGAAGGTCAGTGTCCGCGAGGAGCAGCTCGGCCAGAACATCGAAACCTACATCCCGGCCAAAAAGGTGCTGGAGGGCGTGCACGACCTCTACTACGTGATCACGCGTGCAGGCTCCACCAACAAGGAGTCTTCGCTGGTGCTCAAGGTACTGGCACGCCTCAAGTACCCCGGCGGAAACGACCCTGAACCCGATCGCGCCGGGCACTACAAGCTGCTGCCACCGTTTCTGACCAGCCCTCCAATCGGTGGCGTGGTGGGTGAAGAAGACATCAAGGACTTCCTTGATGGCGAGCTGTATGGCGTGGAAGTCACCGTACCGGCGTACCCGAACATGCGCGAGTACGACACCATTCGCCTGAGTTGGGGCGGCTCGATCGTCGAGTACATCGTGCAACCTGACGAGGTGGGCAACGACCTCGTCATCGAGGTGGATGCCGAGCTCATCTACGAGGCCGGCGACAGCGAAAAGCTGGTGCTTGTGTACTGGATCTGGGACGAAGTGTTCAATCCCGCAAGCGACTGGTCATTGCGCGGTTACATCGAGGTATCGATCGACCCCAACAAACTGTTGCCGCCCATCATCGTCAACCCAGACTCGCAAGCCGTGGAGGGCGACCCGATCGATGTGGCGCTGGTGGCGCAAGATGGCCTGGAAGTACAAGTGGCGGCGCTGTCGGTGTTCGGCTTCAAGGCAAGGGATGAGATTACCCTGTACTGGGTAGGCACCACGGCGCAAGGCCAGATCATTGCCCTGAATTACTCGCAAAAGTTGAGCAGCCCCCGGATATTGGTATTCAAGATTCCCTATGCCCACGTGCAGATGCTGGCGCGGGGTTTTGGCAGAACCTGGTTCACCAGAAAGCCTGATAAAAGCAACGTAGTACAGACCTCCCGGCGTGTGGGCGCAAACTTTATCGGCGCTGCCGTCAAGCTGCCAAGCCCGCAAGTGACCGAAGCGGTCGACGGCGTGCTGGAGGCCACACTGGCAACGGCGACCGTGGTGGTACCGGCAGCGGCCCAGCTGGAGAAGGACGACTTCATCGAGATCACCTGGCGAGGCACCGGTTCCGATGGCAGCACGTTGCTCTACAAGGACGCCAAAACGGTCACCAGCGCCAGCGCAGGAAAAGACATCTCGTTTGCCGTGAACGGGCCGCAGAACATTCAGCCGCTCAGCGGCGGTTCGCTCGAAGTCAGCTACACCGTAAGCCGGCAGGGCCTGGGGCGCCCTCTGGAATCACAGGCTCTCACGCTGCAAGTGGGCGTGGCGCAGTTGGAACTGCCGGCACCCCGTTGCCCGCAGGCACAAGACGGTGAACTGGATCCTGATGTCCTCGCCAGCGTCGATGTGATCATCGAGCCGTACACCGGAATGAAACTCGACCAGACCATCAGGGTGGTGTGGTCCGACGCGGGCGGTACCTTCTTCGACGATCTGATGAAGGTGACCAAGAACAATCTCGACAAGCAAGTGACGTTCACCTTCGAGCACGCCAAATGGAGCAACTACCTGACAGTGGCAGCCGATGTGTACTACCAGGTCATCGAAGACCGCCAGCCGACTCGCGTGTCTGCCATGCTTTCGTTGCGTCGCAAAGAGCGCCAGTTACTGCTGCCCGACCCGGTGGTGGAGGGCGCGGTCAATGGCACGCTGCGCCCTGTGGGCGATGCAGTGGTCACGATCCCAGCCGAGGCCCAGCTCAAACTTGGCGATGAAGTGGAACTGCTCTGGGATGGCGATGCCCCCCAAGGCTCGACGAGCGTCACCCTGTACATACTGGAAGATCAGACACGTGAGCTTAAGCAGTCTATCGATGCACGGTTCGTACTGGCCAACATCGATGCCAATGTACGGGTCAAGTACGTGGTGTACCGCTTCGATGGCCGCGAGCAGACGTCCGGCACCGTCACGCTGCGGGTACAGCGTGCGGCGCTGCCGCTGCCGATATTCGTGCAGGCGACCGCCAACAACCAGCTGAACCCGGACGATGTACGCAATGGTGCAACGTATCGGATCGACACCGTGGCCAGATTGCTGCGCGGTGACAGGGTGACCGTACGGGTGTACAGCGAGCTGCCGGCAGGCAACTTCAACCGCACGATCGTGGTAACGGCGGGCGACGAGGGCAAGGCCCTCGACGTGTCGGTACCCTATGCCACGATCAACGCCAGCAATCGCACCACGATCAAGCTCGAATACACGCTGCAGCGTAGCAGCGGCGGCCCGGAGGAACGCTCGCCGTCCAACAGCTATTTCGTAAACCGTGTGATAGGCAGCGGCAACCTGCGTATTTTCGGCGCCCGCTACGGCGCGAGCACCTACCGCGCCTCCAGTACCTCGCGAATTCTGAGCGCATTCAATGCGCAAAGCCTGCAGCCGATCCTCGCCGAATGGCGTTACCTGGACGAGCCCACCTGGACCGCAGGCACTACCTGGATGGACAAGCAGCCCTGGAAGGCGCTGCGCGTGCGCACGCAAACCGATGAGGTGCAGCTCAACCCGGCCAACATCATCGGCAACGGAATCGACGCCGCGGTCAATGGCAGTGCAGCGTTTGTCGCCCTGCGCAACGAACGCTCAGGGGGGGAGCGCGATATCGTCGGCTGGGGCAGTATTGCCTACGGGGCAGCTATTCCGCCGACATTGCAGACCCGCGACGACATCGCTGAAGTCAGTTGCACGCGCAGCGCGTATGCCGCACGCATGACCAATGGCACTGTGCAGTGCTGGGGCCAGGCGGGCGAGGGCGGTTCCATGCCTAAAGGTGAAACCGGAAATTTCGTCGAAGTGCGCAGCAATGCCAGGGCGTTTGTCGGACGCAAAGCCGACGGCCGCCTCATTGCCTGGGGTGTGGGGCCCGAGGGCGCGACCATTCCGCCGGGGATCCTCAACCTGACGGATTTCACCGCTGTCTACGGTGCCGGCAGCGCTTTTGCAGCGCAGCGTGCCGACGGTTCGCTGGTAGCCTGGGGCAGTGCCGCCAACGGCGGCAGCTTGCCCAACGATATCGCCGACCTCAAGGACATCTACTACGTCAAGGGCAACTTTGCCGCCTTTGCCGCACGGCGCACCAACAATCGTGTCGTTGCCTGGGGCAATGCCGGATATGGCGGCACGGTACCGGATGCAATCGCCCAGTTGACCGATATCGTCACCCTTGAGGGGGCTACGGCCCAGGCATTCAGCGCCTTGCGTGCCACCGGCCAGGTAGTGGCCTGGGGGGCTGGCAGCCATGGCGGCTCGGTGCCGCAAGAAATTGCAGGTCTGACTGACATCGTGGAGGTCACCAGCACCTGGCATGCCTTCTGTGCCCGGCGCAGGAACGGTTCGGTGGTGGCCTGGGGCAACGCGAACAACGGCGGCAACGTGCCACAGCCTGTGGCCAACCTGCGCAATGTCATTCAGGTCACCGGCAGCGCATGGGCGTTCGCCGCCCTGTGCAGCGACGGCACCGTGGCGGTCTGGGGGCGTTCTGAAGCCGGCGGCGATATCAGCCGGGTGTCCGACCAACTGAAACATGTGCGTGCGGTGTACGCCAACTCCAACGGCTTCGCCGCATTGACGTCAGACGGGCGCGTGGTGACGTGGGGCCAACCGCAGGGCGGTGGCGACAGTGCGGCGGTGCAGGCGGCGCTGCGCAACAAGGTGACCACCGGCCACCGGGTAGATGTCAATGCCGAGGCCGACGGCGAATGGGCTGGCGCGCCAGGCGCCTGAGGCCTTTGAGCGATATGACCCTGCAATCGGCGCTGCCTGGCGCCGGTTGCCTACCTGCGGGAGTTTGACGACATGACCGACTACACCGTGCCAAAGATGAACGACGTCAGCGAAGGGGCACTCGACCTCGGTACAGTGGGTGAATTCACCCGTGCAGAGGTACAAAGAAGTGCCAGCTGGCACAACAAAGTGCTGAAGCTGTTTGTGCTCGACGAGCAGAACAAGGTGCTCTACGACGAGGTAAGGCCCACCCCGAACAACGACCGACTGGCGGTGTGGGAAAATATTGCGAAAAGCATATTGCTTGGCCGTGAGGGCCAACAACTGCGCGTGTATTACGAGGTCGACGGGGTGAAGTCGCAGGTACTGACATTCACCATCAAGGCGAACTTCGCTGCGCCCCTGACAGTCGACCTCAGCGGCCGCAACTACATCGTGTTCCGCACCGCCGCCGAGGAGCCCAGCCCGCCGCCAGAAGTGCCCGACTACGCACAGTTCACCCGCACCACCGCACAGGCCGTCAACTACGAAAGCAGCGACACCAAGGTTGCCCGTGTCGACAGCAGCGGCAAGGTCAGCCTGCTGGGCAATGCAGAGGATCCGCCGGTCACCATTACCGCACTGGACGCTGCCGGTGCCTCGGTCGGCAGCTACACACTGACGGTCCGAGGGGTCAGGGGGTTGTACCTGTTGAGCTACGACCACGAGCTGCAGGCCCCAGGCGCCGCACTAGCCGCCACCAGCTATGGCCTGGACGTGCCGACAGCCGACGACTTCAGTCGCTTCAGCGCTGTGTACGCGGCGGCAAAAGACGACCTCGCGGGCTATCTGAACGCGCAGAACCTGGGCCTGCCGGACATGACGGAAAAAGGCTTTCTGGGTGTTGTTACTGATACGAGCGGCTCGCCCACCTACCTGGACCTGGCAACGCTGCAGGTAAGCAGCGCCAGCCCAAGCCAGAAAGGCTACGCGATAGGCATCAGCCAGCCCCACTGACTCCATGGCAGGAGCAACCGTTGATGGACGCAATCAGACGTACCTATGCGGCACTGGTGTTATGCGTTTGCGCGAGCATGTTCAATGCGCATGCAGACACTACCCAACCTTCGGACCCAACCCTTCGCCTGCCCGAAGTGGCAGCCTTGCAGGGCGCCGAGCTGGACCCTGAAAAGGTACCGGCCACGGGGCTGAACATCACCGTCCAGGGGGTTGATAACGATAACGCGGTAGTACTGGCGTTCCAGACCACCTTGACGATCTACCTTGCCGATGCGCAAGGCCAGGCGATCACCACGATCAGTTGGCCGATCTCGGCGCGCAATGCCGGCAAACCCGTCACCTTGCCGATCGAAAAGCGCTATGTCGAGGCCAATGTCGGCAAGACCCTGCAGGTCTACTACACCGCGCAGGCGCCGCGCTCGGCGCCGCGCAGATCGGGCGTGGTCACCCTGCTGATCAAGGAAGGCTTCACTGCTGCACAGGCACTCAACCTGGCCAGCCGACGCTATGTCGTGTTCTTCGACGAGCACAACCTGGCCAGGACGCCACCGACCATCCCCGACTATGCCCGCTACACCCGTGCACAGCCAGGGGCCACCGCCTATCGCGTGGACAACACGGGCATTGCCAGGGTCGATCCCGATGGACAGGTCTCGGTATGGGGCAATGGCGACATCACCGTCACTGCGCAGAACGCGGCAGGGGCCAGTTCCAGCTACGTGCTCAGTGTGCGCGGCGTGCGTGAGCTGCGCCTGCTCAGCTCGGCATATCGATCCACCTGGGCACAGGCGCAGGCCAAGGCCCGCGACGAGGGCTACACCTTGCCGAGCGACGAGGATTTCGAGGCGCTGGCACGGCTCTACCCATCGCCGGCCAACAGCCTCGCCGAGGCACTGAACCTGGCTCCGTACCGGGTGTGGGGCAAAGGGTTGGGCGCACAGACGGCCGTGTACCTGGACCTCTACGACAACCTGGTCAGTTCCGAAGTCACGACAGAGTATGAGCTGGGCTACCCGGCCGGCATTCGTTGAACAGCGGCGCGCCATGGGAGGCGACCTGGATGAACGTTGCGAGCAAACTGATTTGTGGCATCGCATTGTGCGTTTTGCTGGGCAGCGCCCATGCCGTCGGGAGCCCGCAGGTAGCGATGCAGTTGAATGCGCGCTACAGCAGCACACCGGCACAGTGCGTAGGACGCGCACCGGCCTTTGCCTGCAGCGGCGTGTTGCTGCGCGCAGTGCCAGCCAGTGACGTCGAAACGTTCTGGAAGAAAGACGATGCCGCGCAACTGGTTTTTCTGCGCAAGGACCGCGCCCTTGACGGGCTGGCAGCACCTTCGGGGTTCGTGCTGTTCGACCGGCTGACGGCCGTGGGCCTGGGCAAGCCGTATCAGGCCGACAGCAGTGCCGGTGGCGTGGTGGTCAGTACCTGGAATGCCCAGGTGCCCGCGCAATTGCCCATCCAGGCCATCTTCTACGACGTCACCCGGGCCGGTGCCCTGGCGGCAGCCCAACGCAGCCAGCGCGCCTACTTCGACGCCACGGCCCAGTGGTTGCCTGTGGTGCGCCTGCACCTGGGCGATGGCAATGGTCTGGTGTTCGGTTTCAGCCAGCAGGACCAACTGGACAATGGCTACAGGGTCACCCGGCGCCTCAACCAGCGTTACGCCGACACCCGGCCTGGCTGTATCAGCGGCCGCTCCGGGTTCGATTGCAACGGGGTGCTGTTGCGCTCGACAGGCACGGGCAACTTCAAGGCCTGGAATCCGGCCCCCCGTGCGCTGAAGAACGGCGGCGTGTCCTTCAGCTACCTGCGCAGTGACATGGCCATCAAGGTGGTGGTGTGGCCGCAAGGCTATCTGATTCGCGAAACCGCCGCCCCTGTAGTACACACTCTGCCTGCCGCATGCCTGTACGTCGCCGACGGCGCCACGCACGATGCGGTATCAACCAACACCTGCACCTTTCGTGGCTGGTGCGACGAAAAACAACCGCCGGTGAACAGCGTCGCCACCTGGTCCGCCTCCACTGCTGGGAATCGGTTCAGAAGCTGTGCGTTCCGCGCCGACGCCACGGCCTTGCAACTGATGGTCGAGATTCGCCAGAAAGTCCCGGGGCTAACCGGTTGGAATGAAATCATGGTCCCTACCTGGCCGCAGGACATTGCAGCGCAATTGCCGATCGAAGCGTTCTTCTTCAGCGCCACTGCGCATTACCTGGGGCAGGTGGGGGGTACCAACGGCCTGGCCGGGGGGCAGTCGTTCCAGCAGGACTACTTCAAGGAGACCAGCCGCTGGCTACCGCTGGTCAAACTGGACGTGCAGGCCGCCAATCGGCAGCCCTTCACCTATGACCCCGCTGTGCAGCAGCTCAAATGAGGCGCGCACACATGGGCATCTTGAGACTGTGCGGTGTGCTGGCACTGTGCGCCTGCCTTGCGCCGGTGCACGCGCAGGAAGGCACCCGCACGGCGCAGTGGCTCAATGCACGCTTCACCAGCACGCCCGAACAGTGCGTGGGCAGAAGTCCTGCCTTCGCCTGCAGCGGCGTACTGGTGCGCAGCGTACCGCAGAGTGCGAACGCAGATTTCTGGGCGCTCAAGGACGTTGCCGGCAGCGACCTGCGCTTTGTCTTCCTGCGCAACGACCGCAGCATGGCGGGCCTGGCGCTCGGGTGCGGCTACCTGCTGTTCGATGGTCTGAGCGCAGCAGCGCTTGGCAAGGCTTTTCAGGCTGTGCAAGACCCGGTATCGCCCGGGGCGGTCCTGGTGTCTGGCTGGCAGGCACAGGCGCCGGCGCAGCTTGCCATCCAGGCACTGTTCCATGACAGCGCGCAGGCCGGGGGCCTGCGCTGCGCTCAGCGCAATCAGTTGGCCTATTACCAGGCCACCGGCCTCTGGCTGCCGATCCTGCGGATTGCGCCTGGCGATCCGCAGGCACAGGTGTTCGGCTTCGCGCAGCAAGAGCAGCTCTACAATGGCAGGCGCGTGGCCGAGCGCCTTGAGCACCGCTATCGGGATGCATTGGGCGGATGCCGCGACGGGCAGGCAGCCGCCTACTGTCGCGGGGTGCTGATCCGTGCAGTGAATGGCGCCTCCGGTTTTCACGCATGGAACCCCAGCAGCAACTCCGTGACACGCAACGGCGTGTCGTTCTCCTACATACGTAGCGATGTCGGTACGCAGCGCCTGGCCGGTACCGAAGGGCTCATCTACCGCGAGCTTGCAGCACCCGCACGCCATACACTGGTAATGCGCTGTGCCTACCCGGCCAATGCCAGTAGCAGTGTCATCCCCAACAGCTGCCGGGCCAGCTGCGCCTCGCAGAACATCAACAGTGTCAGCGCCTGGCGCAGCCGCTATGGCGCCAACCCCTTCAGCAGTTGCGCCTTCGACCCCAGTGCTGCGGCCTTCGAGTTGAGTATCGAAGTGCGTGCCCATGGCGGCGCCTGGAACGAAATCATCATCGCGTCCTGGCCGCAGAACATCGGCCCGCAGCTCACACTCGAGGCTGCATTCCTTATCCGTGGCAGTGGCGGGCTGAACGGTGCCCGGTACATCCAGCGCGATTACTACCAACAGGCCGGCAAGGTCATTCCTGTGCTACGGGTCGATCTGACGGCGGCCAACGGCCAGGTGTTCACCTTCGACCCCCTGGACCAGAACCTGTGACAACGCAAGGCATAGGGCATGGAGGTAACCAGGGGGCTTCACTGCGACCGACAAGCGCCGCAGCACGGTGAGCTACGGAGTGAAGGTGAGCAATCGTACCTGAAACCCTCTGCTGGCACTGCCTTCTCGGGGCGGGCGAGTACGAACCAGGCTATCCAAGCCGGTATCCACTGATCGCAGCCACGCTGCCAAGGAGTCGACGATGAGGAACCTGATGCGTTCACTGTGCCTGGGCTGCACCTTGTGCCTTGTACAGAGTGCAGCGTACGCCCTTGGGGGTGCACAAACCGCCGCGCTGCTGAATGCGCGCTACGCCAGTACCGCGTCCCAGTGCGTGGGGCGCGCACCTGCCTTTGCCTGCAGCGGCATCGTGCTGCGCACGCTGATGCCCAACCAGGCCGAGAAGTTCTGGGTGCCTGACGCCGCCGAAGGCACCGACATGCGCTTCATCTTTGTGGGCAAAGACCATGTGCCGACGACATTGGGCTCGGGCGCGGGGTTCTTGCTGTTTGATCGCTTTACGGCGCTGGCCCACGGCAAGCCGTACCAGGCCACCCAGCCAGCGGCCAACCTGGGCGAGGTGGTGGTGAACGGCTGGAATGCGCAGGCGCCGGGGCAACTCGCGATCCAGGGCGTGTTCTATGACCCCGGGCAAGCCGGCAGTCTGTTGCGCGCCCAGAGCAGCCAGCGCGATTACTTCCAGGCCACCGGTACATGGCTGCCGCTACTGCGCTTGCAGCTTGGCGAACCGCAGGGGCAGGTCTTCGGTTTCAGTCAGCAAGACCAACTGGACAATGGCTACCGGGTGGCGGCACGGCTCAACACACGCTACCTCGACACCGGCAATGGCGACGACACCTGCCGGGGCAATCGGGGCGCCTTCTACTGCCGTGGTGTACTGCTGCGCACGACCGATGTCGGCAACTTCCGTGCGTGGAACCCGAGCTCCAATTCGGTACGCGGCAATGGCGTGTCCTTCAGTTATTTTCGCGCCGACAGCAAGGTGCTGCGTACCTACAAGGCGCAGGGGCTGGTGATACGTGAAGAAGCGGCACCGGCGACCAGACCCTTGTCTCTACGGTGCGTGTACCCCTTCGATGGTAGCACTGGCGGGCGGGCCGATATGTGCGACTTCCGGCTTTCTTGCGCCTCAGCGGGGATCGATTCGGCAGCGGCATGGTTGGCGCGCTTCCGTGGCAGCCCATACTCAGGTTGTTGGTTCTCCCCGGCGGCGCAACAATTTCGGGTGGCCAACGAGATCCGCCAACAGCTCAACGATGGCCTTGGCTGGAATGAAATGGTTGTAGCGGCCTGGCCCGCCGGTGCGCCGCTTGGATTGCCGCTTGAGGCGCTGCTCTACAGCAGGGCCAGTTACTTTGCGGGCGATGGCCTGGCAGGTGGCAAGCGGTTCCAGACCGACTACTTCGCCGATACGGGCCGTACCTTGCCGTTGCTTCAGTTGCGCCCGATGCCCACAGATGGACGCCTATTCATCTACGACCCGAACGATCAGGCCCTTCGGTAATCGACGCGACAGCGGCCAACCCACTGCCCCTGGGCAAGCTGGAACGGCAGGACCAGAACGTCTGACCTGCCTGCCCCTTAACATTCTGCCTATGTGAGGGGCGCCGAGGCGCCCTCGTCGGGGCGACAGGTGTCTACCCGCGTTGGCTAGTGGCCGCTTCGCTCAACAAGGCTTCTGTGGCCCCCCAGCCCAGGCAGCCATCGGTGATCGATACACCGTAGCGCAGGGGGGCCTTGCCCAGTGCCTGGCAACCCTCGAACAAATGGCTTTCGAGCATCATGCCGATGATCGAGCGGTCACCCTGCAAGCGTTGCTGCAGCACCTGATTGAACACTTGAGGTTGGCGCAGTGGGTCCTTGCCGCTGTTGGCATGGCTGCAGTCCACCATCAGACGTGGGCGGATGCCGGCCTTGTGCAGGCCCTGGCGCGCCTGCTCCAGGCTGGCGGCATCGTAGTTGGGGCCCTGGTGGCCGCCGCGCAGCACCAGGTGGGTGTCGGGATTGCCGAGGGTCTCGACGATCGCCGGATGCCCCTGGGCATCCAGCCCGAAGTGGCGGTGGGCATGCGCGGCACTGCGGATGGCGTCGCAGGCGATGCCCACGCCGCCGTCGGTGCCATTCTTGAATCCGACCGGGAGCCCCAGGCCGCTGACCATCTCGCGGTGAATCTGCGATTCGGTGGTGCGTGCCCCGATGGCCGCCCAGCTCAGCAGGTCATCGAAGTAGCCTGCTGCCATCGGCTGCAGCAGTTCGGTAGCCACCGGCAGGCCCCGTTCGAGCATGCCCAGCATCAGCTGGCGAGACAGTGCAAGGCCACCCTGCATGTCATCGCTGCCATCCAGGTGCGGGTCGTATGCCAGGCCTTTCCAGCCCACCGTGGTGCGGGGCTTTTCGACATAGGCACGCATCACCAGCAACAACTGGTCATCAACCTGGCGGGAGAGGGCAGCCAGGCGTTCGGCGTATTCAAGGGCGGCGTGGGGGTCGTGCAGCGAGCAGGGGCCGACAATCACCAGCAGGCGATCATCCTCGCCGTCGAGAATCGCCTTCACCGCCTGGCGATGGCGCTCGACCTGGCCGCCAAGGGCGCTGGACAAGGGCAGTTGCTGCTTGAGCTGAAACGGGCTGGGCAGGCGCAGGTTGAGGCTACTGTTGGCTGCGACAGCCTGGGGTTGGGACAGGTTCAGGGCTTGGGTGGACGCTTGCATGGTCGGGTTTCCTTGGGCGGAAGGCGGGTTCGGTCCCGCGCCTTCGGCCCTAGCGAGATGTTCGATTTCGTGTCGGTGTTTGCGTGCCACCTGTACTGGACCGGTCGGAGGCGGCTGGCTGGCCCGAACGGCAGTGGCTAAATCGCCAGGCAAGGCTTTGGTAACGGTAATAGGTGCTGTGGTTCATGCTGCAATCCTCATCGATGTCGGTGGTGTACGGCGCCCAAAACAAAACCCCCGGTGGGCAGGGCCGACCGGGGGTTGAGTATTCTCGTGTTCGGCGGCCCTGGGAGTGGGCGCCGGTGTGGGTATCAGCGGCGCCTGTGGCTAAACCAATACCCAAAATAAAAGCCGCTGGCAGACAGTGCCGCGCACGCAGGCACAGCCGCCAGGTGCGATACGCGACCTGTGTGCAGTGCTTGAGTGAGGGAAATAGACGACATGCTGTGCTCCAGTTGATTGCCCGAGCTTACTTCAGGCGCGCAACTGGATGCAACTGGCAAATGGCGTTAGGCTTGCGCCCGATTGCTGGCACCGGAGCGTTGTCAGCGCACGCCGCACAGACGTGCATACCACCACATGGAGTCTCCCGATGCATGTGAACGACTACACATCGGCCATTACCACCCGCACCACCGGTGCAAGCCCCCTCCCTACCAGCCTTGGCATCAACCATGGCAACAGCAGCAGCGCCAGGGCCCTGAATGCCTACGCCGGGCAGGACACCAGCAGTGTCTCCAACCTGGCCCGTCAACTGGCCGCAAGTGCCACCCGTGCCAGCGAGCGCGATACCGGCCTGAGCCATTCGGCACTCGGTGCGTTGGCCAGGTCGCTGCTCGACAAGATTACCGGCGCTGCGTATTCGGCCAACAAGGCCGCCCACGACAAGGAAGTACCGGCCACCGATGACCCCGAGCTGCTGGCCCGGGCCGAACAGGCCACTGCGTTCGTGAACGCGACGCTGACCGTGGGCAGCAAGACCGTTGAAAACCCGTTCGCCGGCCTGTCGCGCGAGCAGCTGGCGCTGATCACCTACGATGACAGCGGCACCTTCACGGTCAACGAACGGCGCGCCGCGTTCGAGGAGTCCACCCGCCAGGAGCAGGCATGGCGTCGCGAGGTCAGCGACAAGGCGCAACAGGAATACAACACCACCGGCCGCATGACGGACTTCTTCAAGCAAGTGCAGGCTCACTACAACAGCCTGCCGGCAATCGAGAAGGCTCAGTATCCGGCTGACTATGCGGCGCAGGTGCAACAGCACATCGATGCCGACATCAACTACAAGGCGCAGAACGCCAAGGACATGATCGTTCCCATGACCCTGGCCGAAACCCTGTTGTCGATGGGGCCGGTGGGCAGCGGCAAGACCCTCGCGCTGCCCGGCGCCGGCTGATCAGCGCCGCAGATAGGCGGTAAAGTCGATATCGCCGGCACTGAGAATCGCCTGCACCCGATTGTGCACGTTGAGCTTGCGCAGAATCGCCGAGACATGGGCCTTGACCGTGGTCTCGGCGATATCCAGGTTGTAGGCGATCTGCTTGTTCGACTCCCCCTTGGTCATGCGCTCGAGCACCAGCAACTGCTTGCGGGTGAGCGCCTGCAGCAGCTCCGGGGCAAAGCCTGCATGCTCGCTCTGGTTGCGCCGGCCGGTGCTTTTTTGCGTGCGGATGATGTCGGGCGGCAGGTACACGTTGCCGTTGAGGATCTGCTCGATGGCATCGGTCATCTGCGAGCGCGGCGACGACTTGGTGATGAACCCCACCGCGCCATAGGTGATTGCCTGCAGCACCACCTGCTTGTCCTGCTCGGCCGAGACGATCACCACCGGGATCGTCGGCGCCTCGTTGCGCAGGTTGATCAGCCCGCCAAGGCCATGCATGCCGGGCATGTTCAGGTCCAGCAGGATCAGGTCCAGGTCGTCATGCTGGCCGGTCAGGCTCAGGGCGCTGTCCAGGTCGGCGGTTTCCATGACCTCGCTGCCAGGGAAGCCGTCAGTGATGACGTTGTGGATCGCTTCGCGAAACAGCGGGTGGTCGTCGGCGATCAGAATCTTGTACATGGCTTTGCACCTTATTGTTGTGGTTGACCGCTAGGCAGACAGTAGTCAGGGGAACGCTTCGGGTGTCGCGGGGTGTACCGGCAGCCCGGCATTCTCCCAGGCATCCAGGCCATCACGGTACCAGTACAGCCGCGTGTAGCCCAGTGCATCGGCGCGCTTGACCGCATTCCAGCTCAGCCAGCAATCGGAGCGACAGTAGAAGACGACGGCGCGCTGCTTGTCGCCATGGCTCAGGCGTTGCAGGTGGCGGCTGAAATAGCGGGCCCAGGCGTCGTCCAGCTGGCCATCGCCGGTGTTGGCCAGCCAGTGGCTGTGGGGGAGGTTGGCATGCGGCTCGCTGTCGATGAACCGGCCATGCAGCCAGGGGCGCTTGTACACGTCGATCAGCAACGGCGGGGGCTGCTGTTGCAGCAGAGCCTGCAGCTGCGCGGTATCGAGGGTCTGCGCCGGCGGCGCCTTATCGGGGGTAGGGCTGCGGTACAGGGTGGCGCGGTAGCCGTCGGCAGTGAACAGCGCCGTGTCGGCGCTGGCGGGCAGCGCCAGGGTCAGGCAGGCAGAAGCGAACAAGGCACGCAGCAGCATGGTCGGCAGTCTCGTTTTTGTTATGCCTGGTATTACAGGCCAGTACTGGCGCTTTGTGAATGCGACCATCGACAGCGCGGGCAGTACCAAAGTAGTAGCGGCCGTGCTCGCCAGCGGCTCTAGCATGGGGTATAGCCACTACAGGAGTACTGCGCGATGGGCATCTTGCTGGTCGACGACCACCCGATGATCCGCCTGGGCCTGGCCCACTTTCTGGGCGAAGGGCTCAATGGCCTGCCAGTTCGCGAGGCCGGCAGCGGCGAGGACGCCCTGCAGCAGGTGCAGGAGGAACTGCCCGGCCTGGTGATCATGGACTTCGACCTGCCCGGCATCAGCGGCCTGGAAACCACCCGGCGCCTGCGTCAGCGCCTGCCGCAACTGCGCGTGCTGTTTTTCAGCGAACACACCGAGCTGGGCCTGGTTCGCCAGGCACTGGACGCGGGGGCCTGCGGGTTTCTGTCCAAGGCGGCAGCGCCGGCGGTGGTGCTTGAAGCCGTGCGCCGGGTACTGGCGGGGCATGCCTACATCGAGCAACCGCTGGCCACCCAGCTGGCCTGCCAGCCGCACCCGGGGCAGGGTGGCGGCAATGCTCGGCTGCAGGGGCTGACCCAGCGCGAGATCGAAATCTTCCTGATGCTGGCCAAGGGCACCCCAACCCGGTTGATAGCCCAGCAGCTGTGCATCAGCGCCAAGACCGTCTCCAACTACCTGACCTTGCTCAAGAGCAAGCTGCAGGTCAGCTCCCATGCCGAACTGGTGCACCTGGCAATCGAAGCCGGCCTGCTGCGTATAGCGGCGTAGGCTGTGTACGCAGGCACCTAGTCCCAGGTGCTCGGGCAACCCTGGCAGCCTTCCATGTTGCTGTCCTGGAAGTTGGCGTAGTGCTGGCGAGTGCCGCGCAGGTCGGCTTTCTCCAGGTTGCTTTCACCGAACTTGGCTTCCTGCAGGTTGGCATCGGCCAGGTTCGCACCCACAAGGTCGGCCCTGCTCAGCCAGGTCATTTCCAGGTCGGCGGCTTGCAGGTTGGTATTGTGCAGCTTGGCGCCGGACAGGCGGGCAAACTCCAGGTAGGCGGCGCTGAGGTTGGCACCATTGAAATTGGCGCCCTGGGCGTACATGCCCCAGGCCTGGACCGCGATCAGCGTGGCATCGGTGAAGTTGGCCACGCGCAGGTTGGTTTGCTGCAGGCTGGCACGGGTGAGGTTGGCGCCTTGCAGGTTGGCTTTCTCCAGGTTGGCCAGGTCGAGCTTGGCGTGACGCAGGTTGGCGCCACGCAGGTCGGCACCGGCCAGGTTCATCTTGCGCATGTCCTGGTTGTTCAGGTCGGCGTTCTGCAGGTTGGCGCCGGGGCACTGGCTTTCAGGCTGGATGATGCAGCCGTTGATCTTCAGCGGCTGTGGTTCCAGTTCGTCGTCGGCAGCAAAAGCCGGGGACAGGGCGACGGCGAGCACTAGGGGCAGATACTTCATGGGAATCTCCTTGGCAGTTTGAAAGCAGACGCGGGTCAAGCCCGCTCCCACAGGTTTGGTGATCCCTTGTGGTGGCGAACTTGACCCGCGAAAACGCTCAGATCAACGCTTGGCGGTCTTGGTATCCCAGGCCGGGATCTTGAACACCCAGAACGATCCACCCTGTGCCACCGGCTTGGTCAGCTCGGCCATGTCGCCACCCCACAGCGGTACTGCACCGCCGTAGCCGACGGTCACGCCGATGTACTGCTCGCCATCCTGTTCCCAGGTGATCGGTGGCGAAACGATGCCGCTGCCGGTCTGGAATTTCCACAGCTCTTCGCCGGTCTTGGCGTTGAAGGCCTTGAAGTAGCCGTCGCCGGTACCGGTGAACACCAGGTTGCCCTTGGTGGCCAGCACGCCGGCCCACAGCGGCAGGCGCTCGTTGTGCTCCCACACCACCTTGCCGGTGGTCGGGTCCATCGCACGCAGCGAACCTACGTGGTCCTCGTACATGCGCTTGATGCGGAAGCCCATGCCCAGGTAGGCCGACCCTTTCTTGTAGTTGACCTCTTCGGTCCAGTATTCCTCTTTCCAATGGTTGGCCGGTACGTAGAACAGGCCGGTGTCCTGGCTGTAGGCCATCGGGTTCCAGTTCTTGCCGCCCAGGAACGGTGGCGAGACTTCCACCGGCTTGCCCTTGGTTTCGCCTGGCAATGGCTTGGCCGGGCGCTGGCCTTCGTTTTCGACCGGGCGACCGGTCTTGAGATCGATGTGGCTGGCCCAGGTGATGTTGTCCACGAACGGGAAGGCGTTTTTCAGCTTGCCGTTGGTGCGGTCCACCACATAGAAGAAGCCGTTGCGGTCAGCGTGCGCGGTGGCCTTGTACTGCTTGCCGTCCTTGTCCTTGTAGTCGAACAGCACCAGTTCGTTGTTGCCCGAGAAGTCCCAGGCATCGTTCGGGGTGTGCTGGTAGAACCACTTGACCTCACCGGTGGTCGGGTCGACGCCGACCTGGCCCGAGGTGTACAGGCTGTCGAAGTCGTGCGGGTTGCCGTCCTTGGAGGTACGTGCCCAGGTGTTCCACGGGCCAGGGTTGCCGGCGCCGACGATGATGGTGTTGGTTTCGGGGTCGAAGCTTGCGCTTTGCCATGGGGCGCCGCCACCGTGGCTCCAGGATTCGACCTTGCCGGTCTCGGTGGTCGGATCGTCCGGCCAGGACGGGGCCTTGACGTCGCCGGTAGGGGTGCTGTCCTTGCCGTTCAGGCGGCCCATGTGGCCTTCGACGAACGGACGCATCCACACTTCTTCACCGGTTTCCGGGTCGCGGGCATACAGCTGGCCGACCACGCCGAATTCGTCACCGGAGCTGCCGTGAATCAGCAGCACCTTGCCGCTCTTCTGATCCTTGATCAGGGTCGGGGCGCCGGTCATGGTGTAGCCGGCGCTGTGATCGCCGAATTTCTTGTTCCATACCACCTTGCCGGTGTCTTTGTTCAGCGCGATCACGCGGGCATCGAGGGTGCCGAAGTAGATCTTGTCGCCGAAGATGGCAGCGCCACGGTTGACCACGTCACAGCACGGACGAATGTTGTCCGGCAGGCGATGGTTGTAGGTCCACAGACGCTTGCCGGTCTTGGCATCCAGGGCGAACACCCGCGAATAGGAGCCGGTGACGTAGATCACGCCGTCGTTGATGATCGCCTGGGATTCCTGGCCGCGTTGCTTTTCGTCACCGAAGGAGTACGACCAGGCCGGGGTCAGCTTGAACACGTTCTTGTCGTTGACCATGGCCAGCGGGCTCCAGCGCTGGGCATTGGTGCCCATGCCGTACTGCAGCACGTTCTGGGTGTTGAGGTGGTCGTTGGCGATGTCTTCCCAGGTCACCGGCTTGGCGTTGGCCGCCGGTGCCAGGGCCAGGCTCGAGACCAGCAGGACGGCCTGCACAGCCATGGACAGTGGGGAAAGCGCGGTGGGTAACGATCTTATTGTCATAGTGGGTGTTCCCAATGGAGGTTTTGTGCCTGCCTAGACTGGATCGTCGCCGCCTGCGCAGATACGGAAAAACTCCCGCCCTGAGCGGGAAAATGTCCCAGTCGGCGCATGATTTGGCACTGCCCCACAAGCCCTACTACCAAGGGAGTAGCACGCGACCACCAAAGCAGCATGGGGGCGCTGGAGTGCGCTTTCTAAGATGCCCGGCAGCACCCCGGTATCGCGAGGTGCCTGCGTGCAAACCGTACAGACAAAGCAGTCGAGGGCAGAACAATGACAACAGTGAAAAACGCCTGGATGAGCGCCGTGCTGATGGCCGGCCTGATGAGTACCGGGGCGGTGTTCGCCCATGGCAACGTGACCCCGTCGGCGGTCAACACCGGCACCCTGGAAAAACTCGGTGACGAGTGGCGTGAAACCAACCCCTACCGCAACGGCCCCAACCATGACGAGGCAGTGTCCATCGGCGCCTCGGCCTACAACCAGAACTGCGCGGCCTGCCACGGCCTGGAAGCCAAGTCCGGTGGTATCGCCCCCGACCTGCGCCTGCTGGACGAGGGCGAGGCGGGCGATGAATGGTTCGTGGAGCGGGTACGCAACGGCGCGGTGCGTGACGGGCGCGTGTACATGCCCAAGATGGCCGACTATCTGAGCCAGGAAGCGTTGTGGGCGGTGCGTACCTACCTTGACAGCGTGCACATCGAGGAATAGGCCATGCGCCGGGTACCGTTGCTGTTGGCCGCGTTGCTGCTGGCCGGCCCGGCCTGTGCAATACAGCCGGGTGCCGATCCGGTGCCGTCGGTGATGTGGGAGTTCTATCGCAAACAGTGGCTCCAGGATGAGCCCTACGTCTTTGATGAGCGCGTGCGGGTGATTGCCCCGCCATTCGCCGAGGACGCCCGACAGGTGCCGTTGCAGGTCGATGCCCGGGCGTTGCCGGGCAAGGTGCAGCGCATACTCGTGTGGGCCGAACTCAACCCGATACCGCGGGTCGTCGATTTCCATCCCGGCCCGCAGGTTCTGCCGTGGCTGGCTGTGCGCATACGCATCGAGCAGGCCACCCCGCTGCGGGCGGCCGTGCTGACCGATGACGGTACCTGGCACATCGGTTCGAGCCTGATCGATGCCGCCGGCGGTGGCTGCACGGCGCCCAGCGTGGTACGCAGCCAGCCCGGCTGGGAAGAGCGTCTGGGCCAGGTACTGGGTGCACGCTACCCGCGCGAAGCCTTCAGCCGCGTGCGCCTGGACGTGTCGCACCCGATGGATAACGGCCTGACTGGCGGCATCCCCGAATTCTTCATCGAACACGCCGAGCTGTTCGATGCCCAGGGCCAGTCGCTGGCCACCCTCGAACTGTTTCCTGCCGTGAGCGAGAACCCCAGCCTGGGCTTCGACCTGCTCAACCAGGGGGCTACCCGCCTGGTGCTGCGTGACAACAACGGCAACCAGTTCGACGCTGCCATCGAGTGAGGACCGTGATGCGAGCACTGTTGCTGTTGCTGGCGTGTGTCAGCCTGCCGAGCCTGGCCGACCTGGACTATCACCTGGCGCCGCGCCAGATCGCGGCCGACACCTATGTGCTGGAGGGCAGCACCGAGCACTTCTCCCGAACCAACGGCGGCAACATCGTCAACACCGGTTTCATCGTCACCGAGGCTGGCGTGGTGGTGATCGACAGCGGTCCGTCGCTGCGCTATGGGCAGGCCTTGCGCAAAGCCATCGAAAGCGTCACCGACCAGCCGGTGGTGCAGGTGCTGCTGACCCATCACCACCCCGATCACGCACTGGGCAGCCAGGCCTTTGCCGGTGTGCCTGTCGGTGCACTGCCTGGCACCACGCAGTTGCTGGAGGAGCAGGGGGATGGCCTGGCCGAGAACATGTACCGCATGGTAGGTGACTGGATGCGTGGCACCCAGGTGCGCCTGCCCGACCAACAGGTGGCGGCGGGTGAGCGTGCGTTCGGTTCGCACCGGTTGCGGCTGCTGGCCTTGACCGGTCACAGCGGTGCCGACCTGGCGGTGTTCGATGAAAAGACCGGAGTGTTGTTTGCCGGCGATCTGTTGTTCTACCAGCGTGCGCTGACCACGCCCAACACCCCTGGCCTGGCGGTGTGGCTACAGGATCTGCAGCGGCTCGAGGCGCTGCCGTGGAAGGTGCTGGTGCCGGGGCACGGCCCGCTGGCCACGGACCGTGCGCCGTTTGCGCAGATGGTTGATTACCTGGGGTGGCTGGACAAGGTGATGCGTGAGAGTGCGGCGCAGGGGCTGGACATGACCGAGGTGATTGCCACGCCGATACCCCAGCGGTTTGCGGGCATAGCGTTGAGTCAGTACGAGCTCATTCGCAGCGTGAGCCATCTGTACCCGCAGTATGAGCGGCAGGTGCTCAAACGGGTGGATCGCTAGAAGGTCTGGGGCCGGGCCAACAAGGCTGACAGGCCATGGTGGCCCGGCATCACATCAAACCGCGCCTTTACAACGGATAGTGCTTCAACTCCCGCGCAATCAGCATGCGCTGAATCTCGCTCGAGCCCTCATAGATCTGCGTGATCCGCGCATCGCGGTAGTATCGCTCCACGGGGTAGTCTTCCAGGTAACCATACCCACCATGCACCTGGATGGCCTTGGAACACACCCGTTCGGCCATCTCCGAAGCAAACAGCTTGGCCTGCGAAGCCTCGCTCAAACACGGCTTGCCCGCACTGCGCAAACGCGCCGCATGCAGTATCAACAACCGCGCCGCATTGAGCTGTACCTGCATGTCGGCCAGCAGGTTGGCCACACTCTGGTGCTCGTTGATCGGCTTGCCGAACTGGATGCGGTCACGCGAATACACCAGCGCCGCCTCGAACGCCGCGCGCGCAATGCCCAGCGCCTGAGCCGCAATGCCGATACGCCCGCCCTCAAGGTTGGACAGCGCGATCGCCAGGCCCTTGCCACGCTCGCCCAGCAGGTTGGCTGCCGGCACACGGCAGTTGTTCAAGGTCACCGCACAGGTGTCGGAGGCGCGAATGCCCATCTTGTGTTCGCTGCGATCGACCACGAAACCTTCGTTGTCGGTCGGCACCAGAAACGCCGACAACCCTTTCTTGCCCAGCTCCGGGTCGGTCACCGCAAACACGATCGCCAGGCCCGCGCGCCGCGCATTGCTGACGAACTGCTTGGACCCGTTGATCACCCACTCGTCACCCACGCGCTCGGCACGGGTGCGCAGGTTGTGCGCCTCGGAGCCGGCCTGGGGTTCGGTAAGGCAGAAGCAGCCGATCACCTGGCCGGTGGCCAGACGCTCCAGCCAGGTCTGCTGCTGCAGCTCGCTACCATAGGCGAGCAGGGGGCCGCAGCCTACCGAGTTGTGGATGCTCATCAACGCCCCGGTGGCGCCATCGCCGGCGGCAATCTCTTCCACCGCCAGTGCATAGGCCACGTAGTCGGTGTAGCTGCCGCCCCATTGCTCGGGCACCACCATGCCCAGCAAGCCCAGCTCACCCATCCTGGCCACCACGCCATCGTCGATCCAGCCGGCCTTTTCCCAGGCCTGGGCATGCGGGGCGATCTCGTTACGGGCGAAGTCGCGCGCCATGTCGCGGATCATGATCTGTTCTTCAGTCAGTTCCAGGTCTTGCATGTGCGTACTCCGGCCCTCACAGGCCTTCGAAGAATTGATCCACCCGCGAGTGTGAAAGCTCGGCGACGGTGGCGGGGTTCCAGCGAGGCTGCTTGTCCTTGTCGATGATCAGCGCGCGTACACCTTCGATCAGGTCGCCGTGCTCGAACCATTGCCGGTCCAGGTGCAGCTCCATCGCAAAGCAGTCCTCCAGGCTCAGGTGGCGCCCGCGGCGCAGCATCTCCAAGGTCACCGCCATCGCCAGGGGCGAGCGCGTGGCCAGCAGGTCGGCGGTCTTGAGTGCCCATTCGTGGCTGTCGCCGACGGTCACGGCACGCAGTTGCTCGATGATGCTGGCCACATCGGGCAACGCGAAGAAGTGGTCGATGGCCGGGCGCAGCGCAGCCAGGGGAGGGTTGTCCAGGGTCTGGGTGCCCAGCCTGGCCAGCACGCCCTGCAGGTCCTTGAGCGGGTGCTCGCTCCACTTGAGCGTGTTCAGGCGTTCATCCAGGGTGCTCAGCCTGGCGCTGTCGACATGCCAGTCGGCCAACCCGCAGTACAGCGCGTCGGCCGCCTGGATCTGCACGCCGCTCACCCCCAGGTAGGTGCCCAGTTCGCCGGGGATGCGCGACAGGAAATAGCTGCCGCCCACGTCCGGAAAGTAGCCGATGCCGGTTTCGGGCATGGCCAGGCGGCTGCGCTCGGTGACCACACGCAGCTCCGCGCCCTGGGCCAGGCCCATGCCGCCGCCCAGGGTAAAGCCGTCCATCAGGGCAACGATGGGCTTGCGGTAGTGATGAATGCACAGGTCCAGCGCGTACTCCTCCACGAAGAAGTCGCGGTGCAGGCTGTCGCCTGCCTTGAAGCTGTCATGCAGCGAACGGATGTCGCCGCCGGCGCAGAAACCCTTGGGGCCTTCGCCACGCAGTACCACTGCGTGAACCTGCGGGTCGACGGCCCAGGCGTCGAGCTGCTGCTGCAGCTGACGCACCATCGGCAAGGTCAGGGCGTTGAGGCCGGCGGGGCGGTTGAGGGTCAGATGGCCTACATGGTTGCGTACAGTAGCCAGTACGTTGGTATCGACCGGGGAATGCGCTTGCGCGGTCATCGCTGTCTCCCTGCTTTGTTATTGATTTTCCACATGATTTGTCGCGCCGTGGAGATGAATTCAAGGATCGTCGGATCGTAACAGTGCAATTTTGCCCATTACAATCGACAAAACTGCAGTGCCTGTCTGCATTTTTGCATGGTGGTCTCGGCCATCCGGAGCGGGTGCTGGCACTTTAGCCTTGTGACACTGGCGGACACAGGATTAGTTCCCCGGTGCCTGGCACCTCGCGCCTCGCCAAAGCAGCAGCGCCTTGCCCCCAAGGCAGCGTAGGGCGCGCGGCGCCGCTTTTCGATAATCGCCTCCGACAACCGTCCACCCGTTTGCGGAGAGCGTCATGCACAACAATAAGAATGCCCATACACGTTTCCTGCCCTTGGTGGCGAGCCTTGCCGCGCTGGGCCTGACCCCGCTGGCCCAGGCCGAGATCATGCTGTACGACAAGGACGACACGACCTTTTCCACCGACGGCTACATCAACGCCTTCTACGTCAACAGCAAGGTCGACCGTGACGGCGAGCAGTTCGACCGTCGCCAGTCCCGGGTCAAGATGGGCTTTCTGCCCAACTACCTGGGTTTCAACATGACCCGTCAGATCGACGACCTCAAGCTGGGCGGGCGCGCTTCGTTCTGGGTCACCATCAACGACAGTGAAACCAACGGCACCGACACGGCCATCGACGTGCGTCAGTTCTACGGCACCGTGACCAATTCGGAGTGGGGCGAAGTACTGATCGGCAAGGACTTCGGCCTGTTCGCCCGTTCCAACATCCTGCTCGACGAGTTGCTGGCCGGCTATGGCCAGGTCAGTGACACCCTCGGCCTGGTGGACGGTGGCGGCGTATCGTTCGGCAACATCGGCACCGGCTACCCGTACCCGTTCCCCACTGCGCAGATCACCTACCGCACCCCGGTGATGGATGGCCTGCGCATCGCCGTGGGCATCATGGACCCGGTCGATACCAACGATGACAGCGCGGTGGGCAAGGCCTACCAGAAGAATCCGCGCACCGAGAGCGAGATCACCTACCAGTTCGACCTGGGGGGCGCCAAGATCTACAGCTGGATCAACGGTGGCTACCAGACCTCGGACAACACCGACCACAACGTCGACTCGGTGACCTCCAAGGGCCTGGGCTATGGCGTACAGGCCAAGATGGGCGCCTTCTCGCTGACCGGTTCCGGCTTCACCGCCAAGGGCATCAACCCGTTCTTCACCAACAACGCCGGGGAAGCCACCTTGCGCGAGGTCGACAGCAAGGGCTACCTGATGCAGGGCTCGTACAAGTTCGGCAAGAACCGCCTGGCGTTGTCGTACGGCAAGACCAAGGACGACGGCAACGGCGCGGTCAACACCGGCGCCGACTACGAGACCCGCGGCATCGCGCTGTTCCGCGACATCAATGCCAACCTCACCCTGGTAGCCGAATACAACCAGTTCGAAATCCGCGGGCATGAGGGCAGCAGCCAGAACGAAGACACCGATACGCTGGCCCTGGGTGCCGTGCTGACCTGGTAAACCGCGTCGCCCCTTCGCTGGCAAGCCGGCGCCCACAGCGATGCCACTGTTCTTCACGTCAGTGGCAAACCTGTGGGCGCCGGCGTTCCAGCGAAAGGGCACCCCCCTTGCAAACCTACAACCAATGCCACCCCCACCCACTACCCAAGTAGCATTCGACCCCCTCCAGCCCCTTCGTACACTGGGCCCATCCGTTAAAGCCCCCGCCGGAGGCCGTCATGCACCAACCCCCCGCCGAGGGCATTGTCAGTGCCGTCTCGCGCGCCAGTGTCGCCGAAGAGGCCGCACAGGACCTGGCCCGTCAGCTGCTGCACCCGCACCTGGGCTTCGTGCTGTTCTTCTGCTCCGCCGAATACGACCTGCCAGCCCTGGCCCACTCGCTGCAACAGAGCCTGGGCGGCATCCGCCTGGCAGGCTGCACCAGCGCCGGCGAAATCACCCCCGAAGGCTACGGCCGCGGCTGCATCACCGCGCTGGGCTTCGATTACCGGATGTTCTCGATTGCCGCCGAACTCATCGCCCCCATGCAGTACTTCAGCCTGATCGACGCGCAGCAGATGGTCGAGCGCCTGGTGGGCGACTGTCGCAGCAACACCCTGGCCCCGATCAAGGGCCACAGCTTCGCCCTGACCCTGCTCGACGGGCTGTCCAGCCGTGAGGAAACCGTGCTTGCCGCCCTCAGTGCCGCCCTGGGCGACATCCCGCATTTCGGCGGCTCGGCCGGCGACGACAACTACCTGCACCACACCCATGTGTACTTCGACGGCGCCTTCCACAGCAGCGCTGCCGTGGTGCTGCTGGTCAATACCTGCCTGGATTTCGAGGTATTCACCACCCACCACATCCAGCCGCGCCAGGAAAAGCTCGTGGTCACCCGCGCCGACAGTACCCTGCGCCGGGTCTACGAGCTCAATGCCGAACCCGCCGCGCAGGAATACGCCGCGCTGATCGGCGTGCCCCCCGAACAGCTCGACCACCGCACCTTCGCCGCCCACCCGCTGGCGGTGCGCATCAACGAGCGCTACTACGTGCGGGCCATCCAGCAGGTGCACGACGACGGCAGCCTGAGTTTCTACTGCGCGGTGGAGAACGGCATCGTGCTCACCGCCATGCGCCCCGGACCCCTGCTGCCCAACCTGAGCGCGTTGTTCGACGGCTTGCGCGAACGCCTCGGGCCGTTGCTGCTGACCATCGGCTGCGACTGCTTCCTGCGCCGCCTGGAGCTGGAAGGCAGCGCCGAGTTCGAAGCCGTCGGCGCCTTTTTGCAGCAGCAGCCTGTGGTGGGGTTCAACTCCTATGGAGAACAGTTCAATGGCATGCACATCAACCAGACGTTCACCGGCGTCGCCATTGGCCAGCCCCGTGCACGCCGTGGACATTGACCAGGCCGCGCTGATCGCCCGCTTGCAGCATGAAAACCGCAAGCTCAGCCGTATCAACGCCGCCCTGATCGAACGCCAGGAATCGGGCGCCGCGCGCCCGGACGACTCGTATGCGGCGTTCCAGCACTCGGTGGTGCTGGCCGAGCAGGTGCGCGAGCGCACCGATGCGCTGAACCAGGCCATGGCCGAACTCAAGGCCAGCAACCACCTGCTCAGCGATGCGCGGCTGCGCGCCGAAACCGCGCACCAGTACCTGGTGGACGCCATCGAAAGCATTTCCGACGCCTTCGTGCTGTTCGACCCGCAGCAGCGCATCGTGCTGTTCAACCAGCGCTTCAAGGCGTTCTGGGCCAACAGCCGCATCCGCATCATCGGCGGCATGCGTCTGGCCGAGATCAAGCGGCTGATGCAGAGCACCGGGCTGTTCTGCGAAGAACAACGCGGCCCCAGCGCCGAGCACATGGTGTACCGCCTGCAGGGCGGGCGCTGGCTGCAGGTCAGCGAGCGGCCGACCCAGGGCGGCGGCTGCGTGATGCTGTTCACCGACATCACCCAGATCAAGCTCAGCGAAACCCAGCGCCGCGAACAGGCCGTGGCGCAGAAGTCGCACCTGCTGCAGCGTGCGGTCGACAACCTGTCCCAGGGCGTGGCCATGGTCAATGCCGACGGCGTGCTGGAGTTGTGGAACCGGCGCTTTCTGGAACTCAGCGGGCTGGCCCCGATTGCCGCCCACCGCGACTTTGCCGAGGTGATCGCCGACAGCGAGCTGGCCTTGCTCACCCCGGCCAGTACCGATGCCAACGGGCGCAGCATCCATGAGCTGGAGCAGCGCCTGTTCGACGGGCGCATGCTCGAAATCCGTACCCATCCACTGCCGGCCGGCGGTTTCGTCAACACCTTCACCGACATCACCGAGCGCTATCAGCATGCCGAGGCGCTGAGCGAGAGCGAGCGCTGGATCCGCCTGATCACCGACCACGTGCCGGCGCTGATCGCCTACCTCAACGCCGACCTGGTCTACGAGTTCACCAACAAGGTGTACGAGCAGTGGTACTGCTGGCCGCGCGGGGTAATGCTCGGCCAGAGCCTGCGCGAGGTGCACAGCGCCGAGCATTACCAGCGCCTGGAGAGTTACGTGGAGCGGGCACTGTCGGGCGAGAGCGTGACGTTCGAATTCGCCGAAACCAACGCCCACGGCCAGGAGCGCTACATGCTGCGCTCCTATGTGCCCAACCAGCTGGCCAGCGGCGAGGTGGTAGGGATCTTCGTGCTGATCCGCGACATCACCGAACGCCGACGTACCGCCGAAGCCCTGCACCAGGCCTACCAGAACCTGGAGTTGCGGGTGCGCGAGCGCACCGCCGAACTCACCCAGCTCAACCAGCAACTGCTGCGCGAAATCGAAGAGCGGCGCCGCGCCGAAGCGCGCCTGCGCGAGGCCAAGCAGGAGGCCGACCAGGCCAACCTGTCCAAGACCAAGTTCCTTGCCGCGGTCAGCCACGACCTGCTGCAACCGCTCAACGCCGCGCGCCTGTTCACCAGCGCGCTGCAGGAGCAGAACTGTGCGAGCCCGGCGCTGGTGCGCAACGTCAGCAATTCGCTGGATGACGTCGAAAGCCTGCTGGGCACCCTGGTCGACATCTCCAAGCTCGATGCCGGGGTGATCAAGGCCGATGTCGCGACCTTCGCGGTCAGCGACCTGCTCGACAACCTGGCCGCCGAGTACGCCCATGCCGCCGCCAGCGAAGGCTTGCGCATGAGCTACGTGCGCAGCAGCCTGCGGGTGCGCAGCGACATCCAGCTGCTGGCACGCATCCTGCGCAACCTGCTCAGCAATGCCATCCGCTACACCCCGCAGGGGCGCCTGATGCTCGGGTGCCGGCGGCGTGGGCAGCGGGTGTTCATCGAGGTATGGGACACCGGCATCGGCATCGCCCCCGACAAGTGCGCCGAGGTGTTCCAGGAGTTCAAGCGCGGCGACCTGCAGCGTCCCGACCAGGATCGCGGCCTGGGCCTGGGCCTGGCCATCGTCGACAAGATCGCCGGCATTCTCGGCCACCGCGTGCACCTGCGCTCCACACCGGGCAAGGGCTCGGTGTTCTCCATCGAGGTGCCGCGCAGCAAGCGTGCGCCCCGGCGCGAGCCGCAACCGTCACAGGTCGAGCCGCTGACCGAACGCCTGGACGGCGCACGTATCTGGGTGGTGGACAACGATGCGGCGATCTGCGCGGGCATGCGCAGCCTGCTGGAGCAGTGGGGCTGCTCGGTGGTCACCGCCCTGAGCGAGCAGGACCTGGCCCGCCAGGTGGCACTGGACAGCGAGTGGGCCGACCTGCTGATCGTCGACTATCACCTGGACAACGACCGCAACGGCCTGGAGGCGGTCGGGTCGATCAATACGCAGCGGCACACGCCGTTGCCGGCCCTGATGATCACTGCCAACTACAGCGTGGAGCTCAAGCAGCAGGTGCGCGACCTGGGCCACAGCCTGCTGCACAAACCGGTGCGGCCGATGAAGCTCAAGGCCGCCATCAGCCACCTGATCGGTTGCGAACTCAGCGTGGCTGGCGCCCGCTGACGAAGTGCGCCGCGTCGTTGTAGCCGTGGGTGGAGGCATGCCCGGGGGTAACCAGCGAATCGATGAAGGCTTCGTCTTCGGCGGTGATCTTCACCTGCAGCGCACCGCCATAGGTGTCCCACTGCGCTTCGGTGCGCGGGCCGACGATGGCGGAGCTGACGTGCTGGTTGTTGAGCACCCAGGCAATGGCGAACTCGACCATGCCCACGCCCTTGGCCTGGGTATAGGCGTGGATCTTCTGCGCGATGGCCAGTGACTCGCTGCGCCATTCGGTCTCGAGGATGCGCTTGTCCTGGCGCCCGGCGCGGCTGTTGGCGTCGGGGGTGGCGTCGGGGGCGTACTTGCCGCTGAGCACCCCACGCGCCAGCGGGCTGTAGGGCACCACGCCCAGGCCGTGAAAGGCTGCAGCGGTGAACTGCTCGGTTTCGGCCTGGCGGTTGACGATGTTGTACAGCGGCTGGCTGATCACAGGCTTGGGGATACCCAGGCGTTCGGCCAGGTTGCACACCTCGGCGATGCGCCAGCCGCGAAAGTTCGACACGCCCCAGTGACGGATCTTGCCCTGGCGCAGCAGGTCGCCGATGGCTGCCACGCTGACCTCCAGCGGGGTGGCGTGGTCTTCGCGGTGCAGGTAGTAGATGTCCAGGTAATCGGTGCCCAGGCGCGTGAGGCTGGTGTCGATGGCATTGAAGATATGCTTGCGGCTCAGGCCGCTGCGGTTGGGCAGGCCGTCGACCGGGCCGAAGCCGACCTTGGAGGCCAGCACCCAGTCGTGACGGTGGCGGGCGATGGCTTCGCCGACGATTTCTTCGGAGCGGCCGGCGTTGTACACGTCGGCGGTATCGATGAAATTGATGCCCTGGTCCCAGGCCTTGTCGATGATACGCAGCGAGTCTTCGGTGCTGGTCTGCTCGCCGAACATCATGCTGCCCAGGGTGAGGGCGGAAACCTGCAGGCCACTGCGGCCCAGGGGACGGTAGATCATGCTCGAGCATCCTTTTGCGGGAGGGGGTCGAGCTGTTTTACAGGGTTGAAAGCTTCGTCGGCAAGGCCGGCTCCCGCACAATCGTGTGAACGGCCCTCAGGCCCGTAGGAGCCGGCCTTGCCGGCGAAGCGGTCGTCAGCTGGAGCGCGACACCCGCAGCGCCACCAGGCTGCCCACCACGATCAACCCCGCCAGCGAATACAACGCCACGTCGGTCGAGCCGGTCTGGTCCTTGATCCAGCCCACCAGGTACGGGCTGAGGAACCCGGCCATCTGGCCCACCGAGTTGATGATCGCCAGGCCCGCCACCGCAGTGCCCGCAGTGAGCAGGGCAGTGGGCATCGGCCAGAACATCGGCAGGCCGGTGAGCGCGCCCATGGTCGCGATGCTCAGGCCCAGAATCGCGATCACCGGGCTGTGGGCGAAGTTGACCGCCATCAGCAGCCCCACCGCGCCCATCAGCATAGGCACCACAAGGTGCCAGCGCCGCTCGTTGCGCAGGTCTGCCGAACGCCCCACCAGCAGCATGAACAGCCCGGCCAGCAGGTACGGGATGGCGCTCAGCCAGCCGATCAGCAGGGCATCGTCGAAACCCATGTTCTTGATGATCGATGGCAGCCAGAAGTTGATCGCATACACGCCGCTCTGGATGCAGAAGTAGATGAAGCCGAAGGTCCAGATCAACGGGTTGGCCAGCACCGACAGCAGGCTGTCGCTGGCGGTTTTCGGCTTGGCCGCCGCGTCAGCGTTCAGGTCGGCCTCAACCGCCTGGCGCTGCGCCGGGGTCAGCCAGCCGGCCTTGGCGTAGCCATCGCTGAGCAGCACGATCGCCAGACAGCCGAGCACCACGGTAGGCACGCCCTGGATCAGGAACATCCATTGCCAGCCGGCCAGGCCGCCCTGGCCGGCGGCGAAGTGGTTGAGAATCCACCCCGAGAACGGCCCGCCCAGCAGCCCCGACACCGGGATCGCCGACATGAACAGCGCCATGATGCGCCCGCGCCGCTGCGCCGGGAACCAACGCGAGAGGTACAGCACGATACCCGGGAAGAACCCCGCTTCGGCGGCGCCGGTGAACAGGCGCAGCACGTAGAACTCCATGGGGGTGGTGACGAACAGCAGGCAGGTCGACAGCGTGCCCCAGGCGATCATCATCAGCGCGATCCAGCGCCGTGGCCCGAAGCGGTTGAGCGCCAGGTTGCTGGGCAGGCCGCACAGCACGTAGCCGATGAAGAAGATGCCGGCACCCAGGCCGTAGATGGTTTCGCTGAACTTCAGCGCGTCGAGCATCTGCAACTTGGCAAAGCCGACGTTGACGCGGTCCAGGTAGTTGAACAGGTAGCAGATGAAGATGAACGGGATCAGCCGCAGGGTGATGCGCCGGTACAGCGCGTTGCGGTCGATGTCGTGGCCTTGGTCAGGGGCAGGGCGGTATGACATGATTCTCTCTCTGTTTTTATGTTTATCGCCGCAACTGCGTCGAGGCAGTTGTCATGACGAGTCTGTTTGAGCCAGAGGACGCTGTCTTTGTGCTTTTGCACAGCCTTTGCGCTGCACCGCTGTGCCCTCGACCAACCATTGCGACCACAAGGATCCGCCCATGTTCGAGCTCGACCACGACCTGGCACAGGATATCGTCGACCGTGCGATGGCCATTCTGCCCTACAACGTCAATGTCATGGACAGCCAGGGGCTGATCCTGGGCAGTGGCGAGGCGCAGCGTATCAACACCCGCCACGAAGGCGCGCAACTGGTGCTGGCCAACGCACGCATCGTCGAGCTCGACGAAGAGGCCGCCAGATGCCTCAAGGGCGTGCAGCCGGGTGTGAACCTGCCGCTGCTGCTGGACGGGCGCCTGATCGGCGTGCTCGGCATCACCGGCGACCCGCAGCAGGTGCGCACCTACGCCGAACTGGTGCGCATGACCGCCGAGATGCTGCTGGCCCAACGGCACCTGCAAGTGCAGCAGCAATGGCGCAAGCAGCGCTGCGACGACCTGCTGGCCTTGCTGCTGGGCGGCAACGGCGACGCCACCCGGCTGGTGGACGAGGCTCGGCAACTGGGGCTCAAACCCCAGCTCACGCGTATCCCGTGCCTGTTCGAGCTGGAGGAGGGCCCGGCGGCCGAGCCGCTGGCGGCCTGGCTGATGCTGCGCTACCCCGACAGCTGGTGCGTGAGCCCGGCACGTCAGTCGTTGCTGTGGTGCCGCCCGGCGACGGTGGCGCTGGACGAACAGCGCCTGCTGGACAAGATGCAGGCCCAGGGCTGGACCGTGCAGCGCCTGGCAGTGGCTGGCCCGGCCGAAGGGCTGGACAACCTGCGCCGCGGTTATCGTCGGGTGCGCGACCTGCTTGCCTACGGGCGCGAGGTACTGCCCCGCCAGCGCCTGCTGACCCTGGCGCGCTATCGGCTGCCGGCGCTGTTGTGGCGTCATCGCAACGACGATGCGCTGGACGAACTGCTGCAACCGCTGCAACGGCTGCGTGCCAAGGACAGCAACGGGCAGCTGCTGGCCACCCTGCGGGCCTGGTGCGCCCACGACGGGCAGAGCCAGGCGTGCGCCGAGGCGCTGGGCATTCACCGCAACAGCTTGCGTTACCGACTGGAACGGGTGGCCGAGTTGAGCGGGGTGGACCCGATGCGGCTGGAAGGGATGCTGAGCCTGTACCTGGGGTTGCAGTTGTTGCCCGTGAACAGTTGATTGCCTGTGCGGGCCGCTTGGTCGGTGCATTGTCCAACTGAACAAATAACCCTGCGCCCGCCTGTGCATCCGACCGACGCCCGCCGCCGGCGCAACTGTCAGCATGCAGCTCATCTGGATAAGGAGCACACCGCATGAAAATCGTCATCGCCCCCGACTCGTTCAAGGACAGCCTGAGCGCCGAAGACGTGGCCGCTGCCATCGCCCGGGGGCTGGCCGATGCCTTGCCACAGGCCGAGCTGATCAGTTGCCCGATGGCCGATGGCGGCGAGGGCACCCTGCAGGCCCTGGTGGCGACCTGCAGCGGCGAACAGCGCAGCCTGCAGGTGCAGGGCCCGCTCGGCACACCGGTACTGGCCCACTGGGGCTGGTTGGCCGACAGCCACACCGCCATCATCGAAATGGCCCAGGCCAGCGGCCTGCAACTGCTCGGCCTCGCCCAGCGCGATGCATGCCGCAGCAGCACCTATGGCACCGGGCAGCTGATCGGCGCGGCGCTGGATGCCGGGGCACAGCGCATCATCCTGGCCATCGGCGGCAGTGCCACCAACGATGCCGGCAGTGGCATGCTGCGAGCGCTGGGGCTGCGGCTGTTCGATGCCCAGGGCGCTGAACTGGCACCGGGCGGCCTGGCCCTGGCGCACCTGGCCCGGCTGGACAGCAGCGGGCTGGACCCGCGCCTGCTCGACGTGCAGGTGGAAGTGGCCGCAGACGTCGACAACCCGCTGTGCGGGGCCAATGGTGCCTCGGCGATCTTCGGCCCGCAAAAGGGGGCGAGCCCCGCCCAGGTCGCCTTGCTCGACCATGCACTGGGGCACTTTGCCGACCATTGCGCCGGCCTGCTGGAGGAAGACGTTCGGGCGTTTCCGGGCTGTGGCGCAGCGGGCGGCATGGGCTTTGCGGCCAAGGCCTTCATGGGCGCGCAGTTTCGTGCTGGGGTCGAAGTGGTGGCCGAGCTGGCCGGGCTGGAGGCGGCGGTACGCGGTGCCGACCTGGTGATCACCGGGGAGGGGCGCTTCGATGCGCAGACCCTGCGCGGCAAGACCCCGTTCGGTGTGGCGCGCATAGCCAGGCGTCACGGCGTGCCGGTGGTGGTGATTGCCGGCACCCTGGGCGAGGGCTACCAGGCGCTGTATGAGCATGGCATCGATGCGGCATTTGCGTTGACCAGCGGGCCGATGAGCCTGCAGCAGGCGTGCGAGCAGGCAGCGCCGCTGTTGCGCGACAGGGCGCGGGACATCGCTCGGCTGTGGGCCTTGCACCAGGGTCTGTAACAAGCCCACTACTGCTTCGCCGGCAAGGCCGGCGCCTACAGACAGCGGCCAACCTGTAGGCGCCGGCCTTGCCGGTTATATACATAGATCAGCAACTGGCAACTGTTCGCCTGGCAACACCCTCCCGACACTAGCCCTCGAATACAACACCCGATTACTTGCCGCTTTATAACTAAACCCCTTTAAACAAGGCACTTCGCCAGTTGGCACGCTCGCTGCAATAGTCCCTGTGAGATTGACTATACCAATAGAAACTCGCCTAATTTTAATCAGGTGGGGAGCAAGACCTTGAAACGCGTGCATTGGGCAACTTCGGCAGTACTGCGACATTCATCCCTGTTCGCTGTAAGCAGCGCACTATTAACCTTCATCCCGTTGGCCTCGGCCGCCGACACCGACACCAGCGGCGACAAGCGCCTGGGTACGGTCACCGTGCAGGCCGCCAAACAGAGCCCTGTGCAGGCGGCGCAGAGCAAACTCGACGAGGTCGCCGGCGGTACCAGCCTGGTCACCCAGGCTGAAGTCGAAAAGGGCCGCTCGGCCACCCTGGAAGACACCCTGGCGTACCAGCCCGGCGTCTACGCCCAAGCTGCCGGTGGCAACGATGCCATCAAGATTTCCATTCGCGGTTCCGGCGCCAATACCTCGCCCGGCTATTTCCGCGAAGGCACCAAGTTTCTCTTCGACGGCCTTGCACTGACCGGCGCCGGTGGCACGCCCTATGAACTTCTGGATACCCAGGGCCTGAACTACACCGAAGTACTGCGCGGTGCCAACGCCTTCGAATACGGCGCACTTTCACTGGGGGGCGCGATCAACTTCGTGACCAACTCCGGGCTGACCGCACCGGGCAACCGCATCAAGCTCGAAGGCGGCAGTTTCGGCTGGCAGAAGCAGACCCTGAGCACCGGCGGCGTGGCCGGCAATGCCGACTACTACGTCAGCGTCGACAACGCTCGCCGCGACGGCTACCAGGACTTCACCTTCACCAAGGCCAAGGGGGTGGTCAGCAACTTCGGCTACCGCTTCAACCCCAAGCTCGAAACCCGTCTGTACATCCGCTACCGCGAGGAATACCACGAGAACTCGGGCACCCTGACCCTGGCGCAGCTCAAAAAGAACTCCAAACAGACCAACGCCGCCACCTACGCCACCCGTGGCGACTCCACCAAGCGCGGCTCGACCTGGGTCGGCAGCAAGACCACCTACACCTTCGATGACGATGCCACCCTCGAAGCCGGGCTGGTGTACCACAACTACCCGCAGATCCTCAGCCGCAAGAGCACCGTCAACCCCAACTACTGGGACTGGCGCGACATCAACTACTCGCTCAAGTACAGCCGCACCGACCAGCTGTTCGGCCTGCCCAGCACCACCACCGCGGGCTGGAGCAGCACTCAGCACATTCGTTCCGGCGCACGCACCTACAAGGGCGACAAGGACCTGGGCATTCTGCAGAAGCAGGTCGAGTACGACGGCTCGTTCGACCATGTCTTCACCCTGGGCAACGACCTGGGCCTGACCGACAACCTGTACCTGGCCACCGGCGTGTCGGCGATCGAGATCAAGCGTGACATCAACGTTACCTACAGCGACCGCCCCAACACCAGCGGCCTGCCCAGCCACTACAAGTACGACGAGTGGAAGCTGGCCCCGCGTATCGGCCTGCGCTACTACATCGCCCCGGACGTGCAGCTGTTCGCCAACGCCAGCCGCACCATCGACCCGCCAAGCTCCTGGTCCAGCTCCGGCTCCGGGGTCACCAGCAACTACGCCAAGCCACTGGTGCCGCAAGCGGCCAACACCGTGGAGTTCGGCATCAAGGGCAAGTCGGGGATCTTCGACGGCAGCCTGGCGTTCTACAAATCCTGGGTCAAGAACGAGCTGCTCAACGTCGAAGTGCTGCCGGCCACCGCCACCTCTGCTGCGGTGGTGTCCACCTCCAATGCCACGCCCACCATCCACCAGGGCATCGAGGCCGGCCTGAGCACCCGCCTGTGGGAAGGCGCCAACGGTGACAGCCTGACCTGGCGCCAGGCCTACACCCTCAACGACTTCCACTACGAGAACGACCCGCTGTTCAAGAAGAACGAACTGCCGGGCCTGCCCAAGCACGTGTATCAGGGCGAGCTGCAGTACCAGTGGGCCAGCGGTTTCTACGCTGGGGTCAACGTGCGCACCGCCTCCAAGACTTCGGTGGACTACGCCAACAGCTTCTACGCGCCGTCCTACACGCTGTGGGGTGCGCGCCTGGGTTACGACGACCCGGGCAAGACCTGGCAGGTGTACCTGGACCTGAAGAACATCACCGACCAGGACTACGTGACCGCCGTGCTGCCGACCTACAACTCCCAGGGCAGGGACGTCGCGTCGCTGTACCCGGGCGACGGCTTCGGCGCCTTCACCGGCGTGACCTACAACTTCTAAGCCAGCGCGGCCAGCACCGACGTGCACCTGCACACGGTGCTGGCGGAGGAAGCACATGACCCTGATCACAAGGCTCGCACGCCTGGCCGTACTCGCCAGCGTGGTGGCGCTGGGCGCCTGCAAGCCGGCCAGCGAAGCGCCGCGCAACAGCGTATCGAGCGCCGACGGCGTGCTGCGCGACGGCAGCCTGAGCTACGCCGCCGAGGACTATCGCGAAGCCGCGCCAGGCAAGCCGGGCGGCACGCTGCGCATTTCCACGGCGTCCGACACCACCACCCTGGACGTGCATTCGATTTCCCACGGCAACGTGCAGTGGCTGGGGCGCATCCTGTTCGACTGCCTGCTGTACCAGGACGAGCAGGGCAACATCTCGCCGTGGCTGGCCAAGTCGTGGGACATCTCGCCGGACGGCAAGACCTACACCTTCCACCTGCGCGATGACGTGACCTTCAGCGACGGCGAGAAATTCAACGCCCGCGCCGTGCAGATCAACCTGGAGCACATGCGCGACCCGGCCACCAAGTCGCCGCTGGCCGCCGCGTACATCGCGCCCTACGTGGACGGGCGCATCGTCGACGAATACACCTTCGAGGCGCACCTGCGCGAACCCTATTCGCCGTTCCTGGACGTGCTGGCGCAGTCCTGGCTGAGCATGATCTCGCCGCGCCAGATCCTCGAGGCGCCCAAGTCCATCGCCGAGCACGCCATCGGTTCGGGGCCCTTCGTGCTGGAAAGCTACACCCGCGACCAGGGCGCCACCTTTGTCAGGCGCAAGGGCTACAACTGGGCGCCGCCGGTGACCCGGCACAACGGCGAGGCGTACCTGGACCGCCTGGAGCTGAGCATCGTGCCCGAGCCGATGATCCGCTTCAGCGCGCTCGAGTCCGGCCAGTCGGACTTTACCGTGGACGCGCCGGCGCAGAACGCCAGGGCCATCCGCAGCAACCCCGACCTGCAGATGAGCAGCCGCATCCGCAAGGCCAACCCGTTTCGCAGCCTGACCTTCAACGTCGAGCAGTTCCCGTTCCAGGACGTGCAGGTGCGCCGCGCCGTGGCCAAGGCCATCGATCGCGACGGCCTGGCCTGGATCACCGGCTTTGGCGAGTACCAGCCCAAGGGCGATTTCCTGGCCGCCAACACCCGCTACTACGACCCCGCGTTCAAGGATGTGCTGGCTTATGACGTGGCCGAGGCCAACCGCATTCTCGACCAGGCCGGCTGGGGTGAACGTGACGCCAGGGGCTACCGGGTCAAGGACGGCCAGCGCCTGTCGGCGCGCCTGCTGATGTACGAGACCGGCGCCTTCCCCGGTAGCGTGGCAGTGGCCATCCAGGCCGACCTCAAGAAGGTCGGTTTCGAGCTGGCCATCGATCTGCTGCCCCTGGCCCAGGTCACCGAGCGTCGCTATGCCAGCAACTTTCAGGCAATCGCCGGCGGCTACTGGCACACCAACACCCCCGACGGGCTGTACATCCTCTACCACAGCAATGCGATCAGCACGCCCAAGCTCATCGGCCAGAACGCCGGGCGTTTTCGCGATGACGCCCTCGATGCGGCGCTGTCGGCGGCGCGCCGTTCCACCGACCCGGTGGAGCTGGCCGCGCTGTACCGCACCGCGCAGCAACGCCTGGTGGAAACCGTGCCGGCCGTACCGGTGTACGAGAGCCATGTGCTGGTGGCCTACCGCAAGGCGGTCAAGGGCGTGATCTTCGATACCTCGCACAACACCCCGTTCTTCACCAGCATATGGCTCGACCAGGAGGCCCGATGAACACCCTGCGCCTGATACTCCGTCGGCTGCTGGCCGGCATCGGCGTGCTCTGGGGCGCGGCGACCCTGACCTTCCTGGCCTTGAACCTGAGCGCCGGCGACCCGGCACTGGCCATCCTCGGCGGGCCGGAGGCGATGCCCAGTGCCGAGCTGATCGCCCAGGTGCGCGCCGAATACGGCCTGGACCAGCCGTTGATCGTGCAGTACGGCCATTACCTGGGGCGCCTGGCCCAGGGCGACCTGGGCGAGTCGTACCGCCTGCGCATCCCGGTGGGGCAGATCATCGCCGGGCAACTGGGCGCCACCGTGCAACTGTCGCTGGCCGCGGCGGTACTGGCGGTGCTGCTGGCCGTGCTGGTCGCGGTGCTCACCGCCAATCGCGCGCCATGGCTGCGCTCGCTGGTGTCGGGCACGGAGCTGGTGCTGTCGTCGGCACCCTCGTTCGTGATCGGCCTGGGCCTGCTGCTGGTGTTCGCATTCGGCTGGCACCTGCTGCCGCCGTCCGGCTCCAGCGGCTGGCAGGCGCTGATACTGCCGAGCGTGGCGCTGGCCTTGCCGGTGGCGGCGGTGCTCAGCCAGGTACTGCGCCAGGAACTGGAAGACATTCTCGAACAACCCTTCATCGCCATGGCGCGCGCCCGCGGCATGTCCGAAACCGGCGTGCGCCTCAAACACGCGCTGCGCCATGCGCTGGTGTCGCTGGTGACCCTGTCCGGCTTCGTGTTCGCCAGCCTGCTCGGCGGTGCGGTGGTGATCGAGCTGCTGTTCTCGCGCCAGGGCATCGGCCGGCTGATGCTCGACGCCGCAACATCCAAGGACGTGCCGCTGCTGCTGGGCATCACCCTGCTGGCGGCGGCGATCTACGTGGTCGTGAACTTTCTCGTCGACCTGATCAATCACTGGGTGGACCCGCGTGCCAAGGCCGTGTGATGCCACCCCCAAGCAAGGACCTGTCATGACCCAATCCAATTCCTACACTGCGCTGCAGGCGCGCTTCAAGCCGCTGTTCGCACAGATCGGCGAGGGCGCGGTGGCGCGTGAACAGCAGCGCGAACTGGCCTTCGAGGCCGTGGCGTTGCTGCGCGATGCCGGCTTCACGGCGCTGCGCGTGCCCCAGGCGCATGGGGGTGCCGGCATCAGCCTGCCGGTGCTGTTTGGCCTGCTGATCGACCTGGCCGAGGCCGACTCCAACCTGCCGCAGATCGTGCGCGCGCACTTCGGTTTCGTCGAAGGGCGGCTGTCGGCCCGCGAACCGGCGTCCCAGGACTACTGGTTCGCCAAGGTGGTGGCCGGGCAGCTGTGGGGCGCGGCAATGGCCGAGCGCAGCGACAGCAGCACCAACTCGGTCAGCCTGGAGGCCGCCGAGGAGGGCTGGCGCCTGAACGGCGAGAAGTACTACTGCACCGGCACTATCTACGCCGACTGGGTGGCGGCCGTAGCCATGCACGACAAGGACTTCGTCAGCGTGGTGGTGGCAGTGGACGCCCCCGGCGTGACCCGTGAAGACGACTGGGACGGTTTCGGCCAGCGCCTGAGCGGCAGCGGCACCACACGCTTCGAGCAGGTGGCGGTGCCCGAGCAGCATGTGCTGCGCCGCTTCAAGCCCGGCGAGCTGCGCGCCGAGTCGTACATCTCGGCGTTCTACCAGCTGTTCCACCTCGCCACCCTGGCCGGCATCGCCCGCGCCGCGCTGCGTGATGCCACCGCCTTCGTCCAGGGCCGCACCCGCGCCTTCGGCGTGCCGGGCCAGTCCAGCCCCAAGGACGACCCGCTGGTGCAGCGGGTGATCGGACGCCTGTCGAGCCTGGCCTATGCCAGCGAAACCCTGGTGCTGGCTGCCGCCGAGGTACTCGAGCGGGTACACCAGGCCGAGCTGAACGACAGCGCCCAGGAAGCCGACTACGTCGAGGCCGATATCCGCACCTTCCAGGCCCAGCAGATCGTGCTGGAGCAGGTGCTGGAAGTCACCACCCTGCTGTTCGAGGTGGGCGGCGCGTCGGCCACCAGCCAGGCCCGGCGCCTGGACCGGCACTGGCGCAATGCGCGCACCCTGGCCTCGCACAACCCGGCGATCTACCGCGAGCGCGCGCTGGGCAACTACTACCTCAACGGCGTCAGCCCCGGTGCAGCCTGGCGTGCGCTGCATGCCCAGGACGGCACCACCGTGCGCGACGAAGCCAGCGCGGTGTAACCGCCTTCATTCAGGAGCAGCAGCCATGAGCCAGACCGCAAGACAGATGAGCATCGGCATGAACATCCTCGGCTTCGGCGCGCATGCCAGCGCCTGGCGCAAGGCCGAAGTACCGGCCAACGCCTACCTCGACGTCGAGTACTACCGCAACATCGCGCGCATTTCCGAGCGGGGGTGCCTGGACGCGATCTTCCTCGCCGACGGCCCGGCGCTGGCGGGCGACATCGCCCAGCACCCGGCCGGGCGCCTGGAACCGACCGTGCTGCTGACGGCCGTGGCCCTGGCCACCCGGCACATCGGGGTGATCGCCACCGCGTCCAGCAGCTACAACGACCCGTTCAACCTGGCGCGGCGCTTCAGCTCGCTGGACCACATCAGTGGCGGCCGGGCGGCCTGGAACGTGGTGACCAACGCCGGCGACGCCGCCGCGCAGAACTTCGGCCTGGCCGGTGCGCCGCGCCATGTGGACCGCTATGCGCGGGCCGACGAGTTCATCGACGTGACCCTCAAGCTGTGGGACAGCTGGGAGGACGACGCGATCATCGGCAACGCCGCCAGCGGCCAGTTCGCCGACCCGCACAAGGTGCACAGCATCGATTTCGTGGGCGAGCATTTTTCGGTCAAGGGGCCGCTCAACCTGCCGCGCTCGCCGCAAGGCCGGCCGGTGCTGGTACAGGCCGGCTCGTCCGAGGGCGGCAAGGCCCTGGGCTCGCGCTATGCCGACGCGATCTTCACCACCCAGACCACCTTGCCCGACGGCCAGGCGTTCTATCAGGAGATGAAACAGCGCGCACGCCAGTGGGGCCGCAACCCCGATCACCTGAAGATCATGCCGGGGCTGTCCACCGTGATCGCCAGCACCGAGGCCGAAGCCCGTGCGCGCTTCGATGAACTGAACGCCTACAGCGGCGAGGCGGGGCTGGTGCAGCAACTGGCGTTTCGCATCGGCCTGCCCCCCGACGAACTGGACCTGGACGCGCCGCTGCCGTGGGAGCGTATTGGCCCGGTCAGCGAATTCGAGCGCGGCTCGCACGGTTTTCTCGAAGCCCAGTTGAACCTGGCACGGCGCGAGAACCTGACCATCCGCGAACTGTCGCGGCGCATCCTGGTGGGCCACCGCCTGCTGGTGGGCACCCCGGAACAGGTCGCCGACACCCTGGAGCACTGGTTCCGCGCCGGCGCAGCCGATGGCTTCAACATCATGCCCGACATGTTCCCCTCGGGGGTCGAGGTGTTCGTCGACCAGGTGGTGCCGCTGCTGCAGCAGCGCGGGGTGTTCCGCCGTGAATACACCGGCAGCACCCTGCGCGACCACCTGGGCCTGCCGTACCCGGCCAGCCAGTACCAACGTGCGGCAGAGGCCGTCTGAACCGATTAGCGAGGCACACCCCATGAACTACCGCACACTGGGCAACAGCGACATCAAGGTCAGCGTCATCGGCCTGGGCACCATGACCTGGGGCCACCAGAACAGCGAGCAGGACGCCCACCAGCAGCTGGACCTGGCGCTGGACCACGGTGTCAACCTGGTCGACACCGCCGAGATGTACCCGACCCCGACCCATGCCGACACCTGGGGCAGCACCGAGCGCTTCATCGGCACCTGGCTGGCCCGGACCGGCCGGCGCAGCGATATCGTGCTGGCCAGCAAGATCGTCGGCCCCACGCGCAACCCCGGCAGCGGCACGCATATCCGCGACGGCCTCAGCCGCCACGACCGCGCCAACATCGTCGCCGCGCTGGACGGCAGCCTCAAGCGCCTGCAGACCGACCACCTGGACCTGTACCAGCTGCACTGGCCCGACCGCAGCACCAACTTCTTCGGCCAGCGCGAATACCCGTATGTCGACGATCCGCAGGCCATTGCCATCGGCGAAACCCTGCAGGTGCTGGCCGAGCAGGTGCAGGCGGGCAAGGTCCGCCATATCGGCGTGTCCAACGAAACCCCGTGGGGGGTAGGGCAGTTCCTGCGCCAGGCCGAGGTGCTGGGGCTGCCGCGCATCGTCAGCATCCAGAACCCCTACAGCCTGCTCAACCGCCTGTACGAAGGCGGCCTGTCGGAATTCAGCCACCGCGAAGGGGTGGGCCTGCTGGCCTATTCGCCGCTGGCCTTCGGCGCGCTCACCGGCAAGTACCTGGGCGGCGCACGGCCCGAAGGTTCGCGCCTGTCGTCGGTGTACCGCACCTTCAACCGCTACGACAGCGCGTCGGCGCAGCAGGCCATTGCCGCCTACGTGGCACTGGCCCGCGAGCTGGACGTGAGCCCCGCGCAACTGGCCCTGGCTGCGGTGATCGGCAAGCCGTTCGTCAGCAGCGCCCTGACCGGGCAGACGAGCCTGGCGCAACTGCGCGAGAACATCGGCGCGCTTGAGCTGCAACTGAGCGGCGAGACCCTGGCGCGCATCGAGCAGATCCACGCGCACACCCCGAACCCGGCGCCCTGAGCCGCAACCCCTAGCCTGTGGAGGTGCCCATGGCGCCCATCAATCAAAGCGCGAGCGTCGGCCTGATTGCCGCCGAGCCGCTATTCGTGGCCCGGCGGCGCAAGGTGCGGCGCTGGGCCATCCGCCCGGGCCTGGTGCTGGCCGGGCTGTTCGTGCTGCTGCTGGTGATTGCGGCCATCCAGCCGCACTGGCTGGTGGCGGGCGACCCGCTGGAGGCCAGTGCGCGCCAGGCGTTTCGTGCCCCCGACAGCCTGTACTGGCTGGGTACCGACGAAAACGGCCGCGACATCCTCACCCGGCTGGTGTACGCGGTGCGCCCGTCGCTGGTGCTGGGCCTGTCGGCCACCGCCATCGGCCTGCTGCTGGGCACCCTGTTCGGCCTGGCGGCGGGGCTCGGCCCGCGCTGGCTGGACGGTGCGGTGATGCGCGGGGTGGATGTGCTGCTGGCATTCCCCGACCTGCTGCTGGCCCTGGTGATCATCACCTTCTTCGGCCAGGGCCAGTTGAACACCATCATTGCCGTGGGCATCGCCAGCGTGCCGCGCTATGCACGCCTGGTGCGCGCACAGGCCCTGGTGGTGCGCGGTGCCGGCTATGTCGAGGCCGCCACCACCCTGGGCCTGGGCCGGCACGCGGTGATCCTGCGCCATGTACTGCCCAATGCGATCAAGCCGATCCTGATCCTGGCCACCATCGGCATCGGCGGCAACATCGTCTCGGGCGCCGCCCTGAGCTTTCTGGGCTTTGGCGCGCCGCCGCCGGAGCCGGAGTGGGGCGGCATGCTCGCCGTGGGCCGCAACTACCTGGCCAACGCCTGGTGGCTGGTGGCCTGGCCCGCCCTGGCAATCACATTGACCGTGGTCTCGATCAGTACGATCGGCCGCGAACTGCTGCGCCGCAGCGAAGGTAAACGCCCATGAGTCGCGCACCGCTTATCGATGTACAGGACCTGCACGTGCGCTTTGGCGCCCAGGCCGTGCCCACCCTCAAGGGCATCAGCTTCCAGCTGCACCAGGGCGAGTGCCTGGCGCTGGTGGGCGAGTCGGGCTCGGGCAAGAGTGTCACCTCACGCACGCTGGCCGGGCTGACCGGCGCCCATGCCCAGGTGCAGGCCAGCCGCCTGGACTTTGCCGGGCACGACCTGCGCGAGTTCGACGAGCGCACCTGGCGCCAGGTGCGCGGCGCGCAGATCGGCTTCGTGATGCAGGATGCCCTGGGCGCGCTGGACCCCTTGCGCCCGGTGGGCAAGGAGATCGCCGAGCCGCTGCAGCTGCATACCGGGCTCGACCGCGCGCAGCGCCAGGCCCGGGTGATCGAGCTGCTGCGCGCCGTCGGCGTGCCGCAGCCGGAACTGCGCGCCCGCCAGTACCCGTATCAACTGTCGGGCGGGCTGCGCCAGCGGGCGCTGATCGCCTCGGCCATCGCCTGCAACCCGCGCCTGTTGATTGCCGACGAGCCGACCACCGCGCTGGACGCCACGGTACAGGCGCAGGTGCTGAGCCTGCTCGAATCGCTGCGTGGCGAGAACACCGCGATGCTGATCGTGAGCCACGACCTGGCGGTGGTGTCGCGCCTGGCCAACCGCGTGGCGGTGATGCACAACGGCGTGATCGTCGAGCAGGGCAGCGTCGAGGCGGTGCTGCACGACCCGCAGCACCCCTACACGCAGTTTCTGCTGCGTGCCGGCCGGGCGGTGCACTTTCGGCGCACGCCGGGGGCAGCACGAACGCCGTTGGCCATCGTGGCGCCGACCCAGGAGCCACCGCTGTTGCAGGTGCGCCAGCTGAGCAAGGCGTTCAAGGGCCCGGACGGGCAGATGCGCACCGTGGTCAACCAGGTGTCGCTGCAACTGCGCCGCGGCAAGACCCTGGGCATCGTCGGCGAGTCGGGCTCGGGCAAGACCACCCTCACTCGCATGATCCTGGGCCTGGAAACCCCCGACAGCGGCGATATCCAGATCAAGGGCCAGCCCTGGCTGAAGCTTTCCGAGGCGCACAAGCGTCAGTTGCGGCGCAGCATCCAGGTGGTGTTCCAGGACCCGCTGAGCTCCTTCGACCCACGCTACAACGTGCAGCGCGTGCTGTTCGAGGCGCTGGAGGTGGCCGGGCACAAGCGCGCCGACTGGCGCAGGCGGGCCGAGGAACTGCTGGGCCTGGTACGCCTGGACGCGGCGCTGCTCGACCGGCGCCCCATCGAGCTGTCGGGCGGGCAGCGCCAGCGCATCGCGATTGCCCGCGCGCTGGCCGCCGGCCCGCAGATTCTGGTGTGCGACGAGCCGGTGTCGGCGCTGGACGTGTCGGTACAGGCGCAGATCCTCGAACTGCTCGACGACCTCAAGCAGCGCCTGGGCCTGGCGTGCCTGTTCATCTCCCACGACCTGGGGGTGATCAACCAGGTCAGCGACGAGGTGCTGGTGATGAAGGACGGCGTGGCGGTGGAGAGCGGGGCGGTACGCGACGTGTTCGACCACCCGCAGCATCCCTACACCCTGGCCTTGCTGGAGGCCATTCCGCACCTGGAAAGCGGCCGTCGTACCTCGTTCGAATTCCTCAAGTTGGCGATCTGAACCATGAGCCTGCATTTCTCGACCCGCCACACGCCGCGACGACGGCTGCACCACTGGAAGATCGACCACCTGCCGGACACGCCGCTGGCCTTCGTGCGCCTGTGCATCGGCAACTACAAGGTCTGGTACTCAAGCATCCTGCTGTTGCAGTGCATCGCCGTGGTCAGCGCGGTGCTGATCCCCTGGGCGCTGGGCCTGATCACCCGGCAGGTGACCGAGGCCGCCTCGGTACATGCCGCGCTGCCGGGGCTGGTGGCGCCCCTGAGCCTGTTCGGCACGCTGCTGGTGCTGGAAATGCTGAGCGCCCGCAGCGCCGCCGCCTGCCACATCAAGGTGCTGCCGCTGCAGCGGCGAACCGTGACCCATGCCTTGTTCGCCTACCTGCAACGCCATTCCCAGCGCTTTGTCAGCAGCGAGTTCGCCGGGGCGCTGGCGCACCGCATCGCCGAGGTGGCGCTGGGGGTCAACCAGACCCTGGGCATCCTGCTGTTCGACATGCTCGGCCTGGCGCTGACCCTGAGCCTGGCCACCGCCTTGCTGTGGAGCGCCTCGGGCCTGCTGGCCGCGTTCATGCTCGGCTGGTCGCTGCTGTTCATTGGCATTTGCTATGTCCTGGCGCGGCGCAGCCACCCGCTGGCGCAGCAGTATTCGGCGGCGCGCAGCACCAGCAACGGCAAGGTGGTGGACGCGGTGAGCAACCTCACCAACATCCGCCTGTTCGCCCGCCAGCCGTTCGAGCACGGCTACCTGGGGCACTACCTTGACCGCGAGGTGGACGCGGCCTACCGCTCGTTCTGGTACATGGAGAAGATCCGCTGGTTCCAGTCGGCCGGCGGCGTGGCCCTCAAGCTGGGCATGCTGGGGCTTGCGCTGCAGCAGTGGTACGTGGGGCGCATCGACATCGCCACCTTCGTCATGGCCACCAGCCTGTCGCTGCTGATCATCAATGACGTGAGCAACCTGTCGCGGCGCTTTCTGGAGTTCTTCGAGGCCACCGGCAACATCGCCAACGGCGTGCGCACCCTGGTGCGGCCCCACGAGGTGGTGGACCTTCCCGGCGCACGGGCGCTGCCGCCGGTGCGCGGCGACATCGAGTTTCGCGACGTGAGCTTCGGCTATGCGCCCGACAAGCCGATCTTCCAGCACCTGAACCTGGTGATCCCGGCGGGGCAGACCGTGGGCCTGGTGGGCACCTCGGGCTCGGGCAAGTCGAGCCTGCTCAACCTGCTGCTGCGCCTGTACGACGTCAACAGCGGCCAGGTGCTGGTGGATGGACGCGATGTGCGCGAAGTGACCCAGCATTCGCTGCACCAGCAGATCGGCCTGATCCCCCAGGAACCTGGCCTGTTCCACCGCAGCATCGGCGAGAACATCCACTACGGGCGCCTGGAGGCCAGCTTCGAGGACGTGGTGCATGCCAGCCGCCGCGCCGGCGCCGACGACTTCATCGACAGCATGGAACACGGCTACGACTCGCTGGTGGGCGAGCGCGGGGTCAAGTTGTCGGGTGGCCAGCGCCAGCGCATCGCGATTGCCCGGGTGCTGCTCAAGAACGCCCCGATCCTGGTGATGGACGAAGCCACCTCCAGCCTGGACTCGCTCACCGAGCGTTTCATCCAGGAAAAACTCGACGAAATCATGCACGGCAAGACCGTGCTGGTGGTCGCGCACCGCTTGTCCACGGTGGCGCACCTGGACCGCATCCTGGTGTTCGATAAGGGCCGCCTGATCGAGGACGGCAACCATGCACAACTGCTGCGCCAGCGCGGCCAGTACCACCGGTTGTGGAGTCGCCAGGCCGCTGGCCAGTTCGACGAAACACCCGCTACCGAATCTGCCTGAGAGTTTTCAAACGCCCAAGGAGGCGCCCATGCCGCATTTGTCCGAAGTCCCCAAACACGCCCCCCAACACGCACTGACCAGCGTTGCGCACCTGCATCAACGCCTGGATGCCTTGCTTCCCGAGATTGCGGCCGGTGCAGCCGAGCGTGAACGTGAGCGCCAGCTGCCGTATGACGCCATACGCCAGCTGGCCGCCGCAGGGCTCTATACCGTGCGCATCCCGCTCGCCTACGGTGGCCCCGGCGGCTCGGTGAGCGACGTGATCGGCCTGCTGCTGCGGGTGGCCTCGGTGGACTCCAATGTGGCCCAGGCCCTGCGCCCGGGCTTTGCCTTCGTCGAAGGGCTGCTGGCCGCCGACCATAGCGGTGCAGAGCAGGAACGCCAGCGCTGGTTCGCGCGCTACCTGGACGGCGCCGTGCTGGGCAACGCAGGCTGGGAGGTGGGCGGCGCCAATGGCGCGATCAGCGCACGCATCGTGCCCGATGGCGAGCACTTTCGCGTCAGCGGCAGCAAGTACTACAGCACGGGCGCGCTGTACGCCGACTGGGTCAGCGCCGTGGCGCTGGACGAACAGGACAGGCCGGTGTCGTTCGTGCTGCCGCGCGATCGCCTGGGCCTGGAGCTGGTGGACGACTTCGACGCCATGGGCCAGCGCCTGACCGCCAGTGGCACCACGCGCCTGAACGATGTGCAGGTGCTGGCCAGCGAGATTCGTCCGCGCACCGTGGAGGAGGGCAAGCGCACCATCGTCACCCCGTTTCTGCAGTTGTTCCTCGCCACCGTGGAGGCCGGCATCGCGCGCAATGCCCAGGAGGATGCAGTGCGCTTTGCCCGCGAGCATGCGCGACCGATCAAGCACAGCAGCGCCAGCCAGTCGGTGGACGACCCCTATGTGCAACTGAGCGTGGGCGAAGTGGCCGCGCGCGCCTTCACCGCCGAAGCGGTGGTGCTCAAGGCTGCAGCGGTGATCGACCGCGCCTGGGCCCTGCAACTGGACCCGCAGGCGGTGGATCAGGCCGCCATCGACGTGGCCCAGGCCCAGTACATTGCCGCCGAATCGGCGCTGCGGGCCGCCGAGCTGCTGTTCGATGTGGGCGGTGCGTCCACCACCGGGCGCAGCCACAACCTCGACCGGCACTGGCGCAACGCGCGTACGGTGGCCAACCACAACCCGCGCCACTGGAAGGCCTCGGCGGTCGGCACCTGGTACCTCAAGGGCACGCCGCCGCCGACCTCGGGGCTGTTCTGAGTGACCATGGCCGAACCCCTGCCGGCCTTGCGGCCGGTTTCGCGCAAGGTGCCGATGATCATCGGCTGCGCGCTGTGCATGGAACTGATCGACTCCACCGTGGTGATGACGGCCTTGCCGCAGATGGCCAGCGACTTCGGCGCGCCGAGCGTGCGCATGAACCTGGTGGTGTCGCTGTACATGCTGGCCGCCGCGCTGTGCGTACCGGTCAGTGGCTGGGCCGCCGACCGCTTCGGCCCACGACGGCTGTTCGTGGTGGCGATCGTGCTGTTCATCGTGTCGTCGCTGGCCTGCGCGGCATCCACCTCGCTGCTGCAGCTGTGCCTGGCGCGCATGCTGCAGGGCGCGGCGGGGGCGATGATGGTGCCGGTGGGGCAGGTGATCCTGCTGCGCTGGTCGCCGCGCGAAGACCTGATGCGCAACCTGTCGTACCTGACCATTCCGGCGCTGATCGGGCCCATGATCGGGCCGCCGCTGGGCGGGCTGATGGTGACGTTCGTGTCGTGGCACTGGATCTTCCTGATCAACCTGCCCATCGGCCTGGTGGGCATCGTGCTGGTGCTGCGCCATGTACCGCATTATCCCGGGGTTCGTGCGCGGGCGCTGGATGTGCGCGGGCTGCTGCTCAGCGGCACCGCGCTGGGGGCGCTGGTGTTCGGTTTCGAGGCGCTGGGCCACGGCCTGCTGCCGCGAGCGTGGGTGGCGGTGATGATCGGGGCGGGGCTGCTGTGCGGCGCGTGGTACATCCGCCATGCACGGCGCTGCGCCGAACCGCTGCTGGACTTGTCGCTGCTGCGCATTCCCAGCTACCGCATCAGCTTCTGGGGCGGCAACCTGCTGCGCCTGGGTACCTCGTCGGGCCCGTTCCTGCTGGTGCTGATGTTTCAGCTGTGCTTTGGCCTGAGCCCGCTGCATGCGGGGCTGCTGACCCTGGCGGGTGGCGCGGGGGCGTTTCTGATGAAGCTGCTGGCAGTGCGCGTGGTGCGCCGCTTCGGCATCCGTCGCACGCTCACCGGCAATGCGCTGCTCACCGGGCTGACCCTGGGGGCCTGTGCCAGCTTTACCAGCGATACGCCGTACTGGGTGATCGTGCTGATGCTGTTCGCCAGCGCAGTGATTCGTTCGCTGCAGTTCAGCACCCTGGGCGCGCTGACCTATGCGGATGTACCGGCGGCGCTGAGCAGCCGGGCCAGCAGCCTGTCGGCGATGACGGTGCAGTTGAGCATGAGCCTGTCGGTGGGGCTGGCCGCCTCGCTACTGGGGGTGCTGATGAACCTGCGCGGGCACGCCACCCCCGTCACCAGCGACGTGGCCTGGGTGATGCTGCTGTGCGGGCTGGCGTGCATGGCCTCGGCACTGGTGTTCCGGCGCCTGGCAGCGGACGCCGGCAATGCGGTGTATGCCGCGCGTGGCTGATCAGATCGACAGGTTGAGCACCCGCTCGCCCTGGGTGGCGCCAGTGGGCCGGCGGCGATTGACCGCCAGTTCGCCGATCTTGATCAGGCGGGTACGCGTGACATTGCGGGTCAGGCCCAGCAGGTTGGCGGTGTGCACCTGGTTGTAGTGGCTGAAGCGGTAGGCCGCGCGCAACAGCGCGTCCTCGACCTGTTCGTGCAACGCGCCGGCCTGTTCCTCGAAGAGTTTCTGGAAGGCCCTTTCGAGCAGCGCCTGGGCCGAGTCGTCCTGGCTGGGGCTGTCGTCCTGGCGTTCGATGCGCATGTTCGACAGGCGCAGGTCGTCGTGCTCGATCAGGCCGTCGCGGCAGATCAGCAGGGTGTGGTGGATGACGTTTTCCAGCTCGCGGATGTTGCCCGGCCAGCCGTAGGTGCGCAGCTTGTGCTCGGCCTGGGCGCTCAGGCGCACCTGGCCGTAGCCCAGGCGCTGGCTGTAGGCATCGATGAAGTGGCGGGTCAGCGGCAGGATGTCGCCGGGGCGTTCGCGCAGCGGCACCAGCTCCAGGCTGACCACGTCCAGACGGTAATAGAGGTCTTCGCGAAAGTGCCCGGCATTGATCGCCTTTTCCAGCTGCACGTTGGTGGCGGCCAGTACCCGCACATCGATGGGAATGCTCTTGCGCGAGCCCAGGCGCACCACTTCGCGCTCCTGCAGCACGCGCAGCAGCTTGACCTGGATCGGCATCGGCAGGTCGCCGATCTCGTCGAGGAACAGGGTGCCGCCGTTGGCCTCTTCGAACCAGCCGGCCTTGGCCGCCAGGGCGCCGGTGAAGGCGCCTTTCTCGTGGCCGAACAGCTCGGCCTCGACCAGCGATTCGGAAAACGCGCCGCAGTTGACGGCCACGAACGGCTTGTCACGTCGCCCGCTCAGGTTGTGAATGTGGCGCGCCACCAGCTCTTTGCCGGTACCGGTCTCGCCGATGATCAGCACGCTGGCTTCGCTGGGCGCCACCTGTTGCAGGTGCGCCAGCAGCGCACGTGACTTGGGGTCTTCGAACACCTGCGCGGTGGCGCGGATCGAGGTGGCCAACGCGGGCGAGGGCGGTAGGGTCAACAATTGCATGGCAGTCACACTATGAATAGAACGTCGGAATCGGCAGGCGCTGGTTCAAGGCCCAGTCGCCCAGTTCGTGGAGTTTGTAATCCAGCGGGTCGTGCAGGCTCTGGGTGCGCAGATTGCGCCAGTGCCGGTCGAGCCCCACCGAGGCCTGCGTGGCGCGGGCGCCGGTGACCTCGAAGACCTTGCTGCACAGCTCCAGGCCGTCGCGGCTGGCCGCCACCTTGGCGGTGGCGATGGCCACCGCCACGCGGCCGCGCTGGTCTGCGCCGAGCGCGGCGCCCTTGGCCCAGGCCCGGTCGAGTTCGCCGGCGGCGTTGTCGAGCAGCAGCCGGGCGCCTTGCAGGCGTACCCAGAAGTCGCCGAAGTGGCCCAGTACATAAGGATCGTCGCGGCTATCAAGGGCCGTGGACTTGAACCAGGGCCGGGTCTCGTTGAGGGTGTACTGGCGCGCTTCTTCGAACGCGCCTTCGGCGATGCCCAGGCAGATGTTGGCGAAATGCAGCTGGGCGATCAGCGGCCGCAGGCAGGCGAACGGCGTGCTCAGCGGGCCGGGGTCGAGCAGCAGGTCGCCTTCTTCCACGCGCACCCGTTCGAAGGTGGCGCTGCCGCTGTCGGTCTGGCGCTGGCCCATGTTGTGCCAGTCGTCGTGCAGGGTGATGCCGGTGCGACCGCTGGGTATCGCGGCAATCAGCAGCTTGCCCCCGGCAGCCTCGTCCACGGCCGAGGCAATCAGCATTTGTGAATCGCTGGCGCCCGAGCAGAAGCTCTTCTTGCCGGAGAATTCACGCCAGCTGCCGTGGTGCTTGACGATGGTGCGGGTGTCGAGGGGGTTGAGGGCATTGCCCCAGAACCAGTTCTTGCGCGCCGTCAGCTCGTACCAGGGCTGCCATTGCGAAGGTGCGCCGAACAGACGCACGGTGGCCAGCATCAGGTGGTGAAAGCCGAACACATGGGCAATGGAGCTGTCGACCCGGGCGAATTCGCGCACCACATCGAAGGTCTGGCTCCAGGTGGCGTTCAGCCCGCCGAACTCGCGGGGGATGCTCAGGGCCAGCAGGCCGCTGGCACGCAGGGCATCGCGCTCGGCCTTGGGCGTGCCGCCCTTGCGGTCGCGCTCTACCACGCTGCGGCTGAATGTCTGGGCCAGGTCGCGGGCAATCTGCAGCGGGGTCGATCGAGGGGTATGCAACGTGGCGCTCACGCGGGTTACCTGTGCAAAAAGGTTCGGGCCTCAAGGCCGGGCCCTGTCGATGCTAAATGATCTAAAAAACCTTAAATAAATAACGTTTAGGAATGTTGATATACAGCTTTTCATATTCCAAACAGATCTATATTTGTCGTTATTTATTCTTTTTGATTTTTATCTTTGCGGTGCACTCTGCATTCACGCACTGCAACGACGGTGCTCCCAACTGCTAAGGAGCCACACCATGACCATCAAGGCGATCAACGTACGTAACCAGTTCAAGGGCACCATCAAGGAGATCATCGAGGGGCCGGTGGTCTCGGAAATCGACGTGCAGACCCAGGCCGGCATCGTCACCTCGGTGATCACCACGCGGTCGGTGCATGAGCTGGAACTGAGGATTGGCAGCGAGGTGATCGCGTTCGTGAAATCGACCGAGGTGTCGATCGCGAAGCTGTGAGAGGGGTGTGACGGTGAGCGCCGGGTGGCCCTCACCGCAATGCTCAGTCGGCTGTCAGCACGTCCCTTCTGGCCGGCAACACTTCCAGCTCCCCGAATGACACCGACGCATCCACGTAGCGCAGCGCCGATTTCACGTCGCGCCAGCCCACGTGGGCCATCAGCGCTTTCATGTCCCAGCCATTGCCACTGGCCCAGGTGGCAAAGCCACGACGCAGCGAGTGGCTGCTGTAGAGGCTGGCGGGTAGCCCGGCATCTGCAAAAATCCGCCGCAGCAGCACGATCAGGCTGCCACTGTTGAGCGCCTGCTCGCCCAGGTTGCCCCAGCGATCGAGCTTGCGAAACACCGGCCCGCGGGCGATGCCCGCCGCGCTGATCCAGTCGATGTAGGCCTGTACCGGACACAGGCTCTTCAGGGCAGGGGTGCGATGACTGACCCCGCGGCCCTGCCGGTCCCCTTTGCTTTGCGCCAGGTACAGCTGCATGCCCACGCCCGCCTGGGCCTGAATGTGCTCCACGCGCAGGCGCGCCAGCTCATCGCCCCTGAACCCTCGCCAGAACCCGATCAGCAGGAGGGCGACATCGCGCCGTGCGCGCAGCAGCTCGGGCAGGCAGTGCGCCTGTTGCGCCTGTGCGGCCTTGGTGTGCAGTGCGTCGACCGTGCGCTGCAGGTGTTCCAGGGTCAGGGCGGCTGCCTGGCGCTCCTGCGCCGGGTGCACCGCGCGTATGCCCTTGAGCATCTGGCGCACCAGCGGCGCCTTGGTGGGGTCGGGAAAGCCCTGGCTGGTATGCCACTGGCCCAGCGCGGCCAGGCGCTGGCGCAAGGTGTTGATCGAGTGCTGCTCGGCGTAATCGGCCAGGTAGCGCGCGATGCTGTCGGCCGTGGCCGGTAGAAAGCCACCCCAGCTCACCTCGAAATGCTCCACGGCCGCGCGGTAGCTGCGCCGCGTGTTGTCCCTTACGGCTGCGTCCAGGTAGCGATCGAGCTTGTTCATCGGCAGGTTCTCCATCGGTGTACGGCTGAGCGACTGCAACCGGGCGTTTTTTGCCTATCACATGTGATAAGCCGTGATTATTTCATCTTTTATTCTGATTTCTATAGGCATTTTTTCAATTTCATTTAGTATGTATATACATAGTACGTACCACATTACGAAATAGTAGGAGCACCCATGGCCCGTGGCGGTATCAACAAGGCAATCGTGCAGAAGGCGCGTCAGGCGCTATTGGCCCGTGGCGAACACCCCAGTATCGATGCCGTACGCATCGAGCTGGGCAACACCGGGTCCAAGACCACGATTCACCGCTACCTCAAGGAGCTGGACGCGCAGCAACCGACACTGGCGGCGGACAAGCCGGGCATGAGCGAAGCCCTGGCCAACCTGGTCAGTCAGCTGGCCCAGCAACTGGTGGAGGAGGGCGACGCACGTATCGAAGCGGCGCAGAACGTGTTCGACCATGAAAAGGCGGCGTTGCAGGGCGAACTGCAGGCGATCCAGCAGGCGCTGGCGACCCTGCAGCAGCAACACCAGATTCAGGCCGAGGCGCTGGCGGGTGAGTCGGCGCAGTTGGCCACGACCCGCAGTACCCTGCAGACCGAGCAGACGCGCAATGCCACCTTGAATCAGGCGGTAGGTGAGTTAAACCTGCGCCTGAACGACAAGGACGAGCAGATCCAGTCGCTGGAAGACAAGCACCAGCATGCCCGCGATGCACTGGAGCATTACCGCACCGCCACCCGTGAGCAGCGCGAGCAGGATCAGCGCCGGCATGAGGCGCAGGTACAGCAGTTGCAGGTCGAGGTGCGTCAGTTGCAGCAGAGCCTGATCGTCAAGCAGGACGAACTGACGCGGCTCAACCGCGACAACGAGCGCTTGCTGGTGGAGGCGCGGCAGGTGCAGCGTGAGCGGCAGGCGCTGCAGGACCAGCAGGCGCAACAGGCACAGGAGATCAAGACCTTGATGGCCAGCCTGGCGCAGTCGTTGGGTGCGCGGGAGGAGCTGCTGCGGCAGAACCAGGTGCTGGGGCAGCAGGTGGAGCAGGGGGCGGGTGAACAACGCCAGCAACAGCAGGTGATCGAGCAATTGCAGGCGCAGGTCGAGCAGCGCGATGCAGAGCTGGAGGCCTTGAAGGCAAAGGAGCAAGCCTCAGACCAAGCTGAAGCCGAGCAGACAGGGCTGCCGACTCACCCCTGACAGGGTGCGTTGCAGCGAATCTAGGAGCCGGCCTTGCCGGCGTCTTGGGGCGCCAGCTAGTCGCGCAATGACAAGCGCATCGCACACCGCCCCTGCAACCCTCGCGAAGCCTCGTACGCCATCTGCCGGCGCAACATACCGCTTAACGACGCCTCTTCCAGTCTCTCGAAACCCAACCGTGCATAAAACGGTGCATTCCACGGCACCGCCACAAAGGTGGTGAGGGTCAGGGCCGCGAAGCCCTGGGCCTCGGCATGCGCGCGCACGGCCGCAATCAATCGCCGACCCAGGCCCTGGCCTTGCTGCGCATGATCCACCGCCAGCTCTTCTATGTGCAGCGACTCATCGAACGCGCTGGCACACACGAACCCAATTGGGCGGTCCCGCCCATCCACCACCACCCACTCGAGCCCGGCAGCCACGAACTCCAGGTGCTCGACGCTGCTGAGCACCGTGTGCTCGGCAATCCACGCCAGTGCCGGCACTTGCACAAAGGCCTGGGCCGCAGAGCGCTCTATGTCAGGCAGCAGGGGAGCATCGGTAGGGGTGGCCAGGCGAATGGAAAAGGACATCGGGCACGCTCTGCAATGGGAACCCACGCAGTCTGTGCAAAGCACCAGGGTTGTGCAAGCGCCCCCGGCATGGGCAATACGGGGGCACGCTTTTTCCTTGCCAGTGGCGACATAAATCATAATTTCGCTAATACCCGGCGGCGCACAGAATGCGGGCAACCCCCTCATGCAGAAGCGCACAGCCATGACCGTTGAAAAAACCCGAATTGATACGCTTGTAGTAGGCGCCGGTCAGGCCGGCGTGGCCATGAGTGAGCACCTGGGCCGCCTCGGGGTGCAGCACCTGGTGCTGGAACGCAACCGCATCGCCGAAGCCTGGCGCACCGGTCGCTGGGACTCGCTGGTGGCCAACGGCCCGGCCTGGCACGACCGCTTCCCGGGCCTGGAATTCGAAGGCCTGGATGCCGACGCCTTCGCCGGCAAGGATCAGGTGGCGGCCTACTTCGAGACCTATGCCAAGAAGATCGACGCGCCCATTCGTACCGGTGTCGAAGTGCTCAAGGTCGAACGCAACGAAGGTCGCTCGGGCTTTACGGTGCAGACCTCCATGGGCCTGATCGAGGCCAACCAGGTGGTGGTGGCCACCGGGCCGTTCCAGCGCCCGGTGATCCCGCCCATCGCTCCGCAGCTTCCCGGCATTACCCAGCTGCATTCGGCCGACTACCACAACCCCCGGCAATTGCCCGAAGGCGCGGTGCTGGTGGTGGGCGCGGGCTCCTCGGGTGTGCAGATCGCCGATGAACTGCAGCGCGCCGGCAAGCAGGTGTACCTGTCGGTGGGCGCGCACGATCGCCCGCCACGCGCCTACCGCAATCGCGACTTCTGCTGGTGGCTGGGGGTGCTCGGCCTGTGGGACGCCGAAGGCGTGCAGCCCGGCAAGGAGCACGTGACCATCGCGGTCAGCGGTGCCCGTGGCGGACATACCGTGGACTTTCGCAAGCTGGCCCACCAGGGCATCACGCTGGTGGGCCTGACCCGCGCATTCGATCAAGGTGTGGTCAGCTTCGAGGCCAACCTGGCCGAGAACATCGCCCGCGGCGACGAGAACTACCTGGCGCTGCTCGATGCCGCCGACGACTACATTGCACGCAACGGCCTGGACCTGCCCGAAGAACCCGAAGCACGCCACATGCTGCCAGACCCGCAGTGCCTGACCCAGCCGATTCTTGAGCTGGACCTGGCCAAGGCCGGTGTCACCTCGATCATCTGGGCCACCGGCTACTCGACCGACTACAGCTGGCTGAAGGTCGATGCCTTCAAGCCCGACGGCAAGCCACAGCATCAGCGCGGTGTGTCCCGCGAACCGGGGATCTATTTCGTCGGCCTGCCGTGGCTGTCGCGCCGTGGCTCCGCCTTTATCTGGGGCGTGTGGCACGACGCCCGGCACATCGCCGAGCACATCGTGAAACAGCGCACCTATTTCGACTACCGCGACGCCGCGCAACGCGAGGCTGCCGCCCACTGTGATTCCAACGTCCAGAAACTGGGAGTACGTTGATGCCTACCCATACCCGCATCCGCATGTTCAACACCAAGGATACCTACCCCAACCAGACCCTGGACAACGACCTGTGCCAGGCCGTGCGTGCCGGCAACACGGTCTACGTGCGTGGCCAGGTGGGCACCGATTTCGACGGTCAACTGGTCGGCCTTGGCGACCCGCGGGCCCAGGCCGAGCAGGCCATGCGCAACGTCAAGCAACTGCTCGAAGAAGCCGGCAGCGACCTGAGCCACATCGTCAAGACCACCACCTACCTGATCGACCCGCGCTACCGCGAGCCGGTGTACCAGGAGGTCGGCAAATGGCTCAAGGGCGTGTTTCCGATTTCCACCGGGCTGGTGGTCAGTGCCCTGGGCCAACCGCAATGGCTGATGGAAATCGACGTGATCGCGGTGATCCCCGAATAAGGAGCGGCACATGACTTTTTCTATCGTCGGACGCTGCGCCGAAACCGGTCAGCTGGGTATCGCCATCAGCTCGTCGAGCATCGCCGTGGGCGCGCGTTGCCCCTGGCTGCGCGCCGGCGTGGGCGCGGTGTCGAGCCAGAACATCACGTTGCCGGCGCTGGGCCCGCAGATACTCGATGGCCTGGCCGACGGGCTGGCACCTGCCACGGCCTTGGACCAGGCGCTGTCGAGCAATGGCTATGGCCAGTACCGTCAGGTAGCGGTGGTGGATGCCCAGGGGCGCACCGCACTCTTCAGTGGCAGCCACGCACTGGGCACCCACAATGCAGTGGCAGGCGATCAATGCGTGGCCGCCGGCAACCTGCTGGCCAGCAGCGCGGTGATCGAACGCATGGTCGAGGCCTTCGAGCGCAGCGAGGGCTGCCTGGCCGCCCGGTTGCTCACGGCATTGCAGGCGGGGCAGGCCGCAGGCGGCGAGGCCGGGGCGGTGCACTCGGCGGCACTGTCGGTGGTCGGCGACCTGACCTGGCCGATCGTCGACCTGCGGGTGGACTGGGCCGACGAGAATCCCATCGGCGAACTGCACAAACTGTGGACCGCCTATGAACCCCAGTTGCAGGACTACCTGACCCGCGCCCTGGACCCGACGCAGGCGCCCAGCTACGGAGTGCCCGGCGATGAGTGAATGGCGCAGCCGCACCCTGCTGGCGCAGCTGGTCGGCTTCGCCACGGTGAGCCGGGATTCGAACCTGGCGCTGATCGAGTTCGTGCGCGATTACCTGGACGATCTGGGGGTGGACTGCGAGCTGATCTACAACGCCGAACGCACCAAGGCCAACCTGCTGGCCAGCATCGGCCCGGGGGTGGAGGGCGGCGTGGTGCTGTCCGGACACACCGATGTGGTGCCGGTGGACGGCCAGGCCTGGACGGTGCCGCCGTTCGACCTGAGCGAGCAGGACGGCAAGCTGTACGGCCGGGGCACTGCCGACATGAAAGGCTACCTGGCCTCGGTGCTGGCGGCGGTGCCGCTGTTTCTGGCAAGCCCGTTGCGCCGCCCGGTACACCTGGCGTTTTCGTATGACGAAGAGGTGGGTTGCCTGGGGGTACGCAGCCTGCTCGAGGTGTTGCCACGGCGTATCCCGATGCCGGCGCTGTGCCTGATCGGCGAACCCACCGAACTCAAGCCGGTGCTCGGGCACAAGGGCAAGCTGGCCATGCGCTGCCATGTGCACGGCGCGGCCTGTCATTCGGCCTACGCGCCCTATGGCGTCAACGCCATCGAGCAGGCGGCGCGGCTGATCGGCCAGCTGGGCGCAATCGGTACGCGCCTGGCGGCGCCGGAGCTTCACGACGAACGATTTGACCCGGCATTTTCGACCGTGCAGGTGGGCACGATCCAGGGCGGCACGGCGCTGAACATCGTGCCGGCCGATTGCCGTTTCGATTTCGAGGTGCGGGCGCTGCCGGCGTTCGCCCCGCAAGCGGTGGCCGATGAATTGCAGGCGTTTGCCGCGCGTGAAGTAGTGCCGGCGATGCAGGCGGTCAATGCCGACAGCGACATTCGTTTCGAAGCGCTGTCGAGCTACCCGGGGCTTGCCACGCCACCGGACAGCGCGGCGGCGCAGCTGATTGCCCGGCTGTGCGGCAGCGATGCCTTCAGCACGGTGGCCTTTGGCACCGAAGGCGGGCTGTTCGACCAGGCCGGGATACCGGCAGTGGTCTGCGGGCCGGGCAGCATGGACCAGGGACACAAGCCGGACGAATACGTCAGCGTCGAACAGCTGGCTGGTTGTGACCGGCTGATGGAGCGTCTGGCGGCGTTTTTGAGCGAGACATAACACACAGATCGGCATACGAGCCGGCCAACGTTGCACCTTTTACTGCCGTAGAGCAGGACGACCGTACCCGCGGTCGCCTAACAAAACCCCGCCGGCGCGCACGAGCGTGTCGGCCTAGTCGAGGAAGTGAGCCATGACCCGATCCTTGCGTTGCAGCGTTCCGTTTGCCCTGGCCCTGTTGAGCAGTGCCGTGTTTGCCGCCCCGCAGAACCTGACCGTCATCTCGTTTGGCGGCGCCACCAAGCAGGCACAGGAAAAGGCCTACTTCCAGCCATTCAATGCCAGCGGTGCGGGCACCGTGGTGGCAGGCGAGTACAACGGCGAGCTGTCGAAAATCAAGGCCATGGTCGACGTCGGCCACACCAGCTGGGATGTGGTCGAGGTCGAAAGCCCCGAGCTGTTGCGCGGCTGTGATGAAGGCCTGTTCGAGAAACTCGACCCGCAACGTTTCGGTGACCAGGCCAATTTTGTGCCCGGCACCTTCACCGAGTGTGGCGTGGCCACCTATGTATGGTCGATGGTGATGGCCTACGACCATGCCAAGCTGGCCAAGGGGCCGACCTCATGGGCGGACTTCTGGAACGTGAAGGACTTCCCCGGCAAGCGCGGCCTGCGCAAGGGCGCCAAGTACACCCTGGAGATCGCCTTGCTCGCCGACGGCGTCAAGCCCGATGAGTTGTACAAGGTGCTCGGCACCCCTGAAGGGGTGAGCCGCGCGTTCGCCAAGCTGGACCAGATCAAGTCCAACATCCAGTGGTGGGAAGCCGGGGCGCAACCTGCGCAGTGGTTGATTGCCGGCGATGTGGTGATGAGCGCGGCGTACAACGGGCGCATCGCGGCTGCGCAGAAGGAGGGCATGAAGCTGAGCATCGTATGGCCGCAGAGCCTGTTCGACCCTGAATACTGGGCGGTGGTGAAGGGTACGCCGAACAAGAAACTGGCCGAGGATTTCATTGCGTTCGCCAGCCAGCCACAGGCGCAGAAGGTGTTCTCGGAAAACATTCCGTATGGCCCGGTAAACAAGCAGACCCTGGGTTTGCTGCCAGCCGAAGTACAGAAGCAGTTGCCCACTGCCGAAGCCAACCTGGCCCAGGCGCGAGCAGTGGATGCGGCGTTCTGGGTTGACCATGGCGAGGAGCTGGAACAACGCTTCAATGCCTGGGCGGCGCGCTGATTCGAGCCAATATCCCACCCAGGCCTTAGCCCCCGCTACTGATACTTCTGTCAGTAGCGGGCTGGTGTTGCTCACCGTTACTGTTTGCCTTGCCGTTGGGCAGACAGTGGGAGAGCGACATGAACACCTTGCGACATACGCTGGCCCGGCCTGTCCGTACCGAACAAGCCCCCCTGGAACATCGAGACGCGCCGCCCGTATGCGCGTCACCAGCCCGCAATGGCAGCCAACGGCAACCCCTGAAGTGTGATCGACATGGGCAATCCTGCCAAAGGAGCCGGTGATGCCCATCCATCTTGCCACCAGAGCTTGTTGTTTGCTGGCAGCAGTACTGCTGACTGGCTGCATCCATCCGAGCCAGCAGTCGACGCCTCATGCGCCAGCCACCCAGGCGTCGAGCAGCGAGCTTTCCTCCGTCGACGCTTCGCCTGGCGAAGCCGCTGCGCGCGCACGTTGCACGCGCTACTTCGAGTCGGGGCAGTGGAGCTACCGCTACGACCCAGGCATCCGCAAGAACGCCTGGACCCTGGAGCTCACGCCTACCTATTGCGGGCGACGCATCCACCAGGACGAAACCAACGCCGCCTACACGGAGCTGTACAAGCGCTACGGCAGTGACTGGCGCTGGCGCCTCGACAACGGGGGCGGCATGCGTCGTCAGTTGGTGTGCCACCTGGCCACCGCCCGCTACAAGAAAACCTGGAACCTGGAGCCTTTTCGACCCGATGTGTCTCATCGCGTATCGGTGGCTGCCGGTTGCAATCCGACGCCACGTTGACAGGCAGTTTCAGCACTGCAGCACAAGGAGTGGACCATGAACAGGTTAAAGGTTTTGATGTTTCTGGGGTGCGTAGCAGCCAGTGCGCCGGGGTTGGCACAGTGGGCGCCTGGCTCACCACGCAGCTCGCTGGAGGACGGCAACGCCACCGTAGCCGACCTCAGGTACAACTACAGCGCAGGCAACTCGCATTGCGGTGATTCAGGCAAACCGCCGTTTCTATGCAGCGGTGTCCTGATGCGCGTCACCCAGCGGCCGCAGAACCCCGGGGCATTTCGCATCTGGGACCCTAGCCCGACCTCGGCGAGAAGTGGCGGAACGTCGTTCTCCTACATACGTTACGACGCAAGGTTCAGGTCAGTGGCGTGGGGCTTCAACGACGGTCTGATCATGTATCCCCAGGACCGCAGGCCAGCGGGCAAGGACCTGCTGATGGTGCAGTGCGCCTACAGCATGGATGGCTGGAACTGGTTCAGGAACACACCCTGCGGCACCATGGTCTACGAGGGAGTTGTTTACCCACACAGCCGGCCATGCCAGAGCCAGGGCGTCACCACGCCTCAACAATGGCTCGGGATCTGGTACCAGCCCGCCAAGTACCGCCCGCTGAATCAATGCGGCTTCGACATGCGCAGGGGCGTTGCCAACAGTGCCGGTTACTTCATGCTCATGCTGCAGATGAAAAACATACTGGCCGCAGAAGGGTTCAGCGAGCAGAACGAACTTGTTGTTACGACATGGCCGGCGGGTCGTGCCAGAACCCTGCCCATCCAGGCATTCTTCTATATGCCAGTGGGTGTGCCTGCCCACTGGCCGGCAGGGGTACCGAACGGGCTGGCCGCTGCCAGGCTCAACCAGAAGGAGTTTCGGGCCGACACCGGCATCATCGTGCCCATTGTGCGGCTGACGCCACCTGCCAACATCAATGATCACTTTCGCTTCGACTTTATCGTTGCCGATCAAGCCGAAACAGGGTCGACCGGGGTCGTGCCTCCGAAACCGGTGCCAGGCCGCTGCCCGCGCTACATAGACTCGGTGAAATGGGGCGCGATCAATGGCAACCAGTGGAGCCTGGAAATCAAGCCTTCCGCCTGTACCCGCACTATCGCCGCAGACCAGACCGACCTGGCGTTCCAGGAGCTGCTGAACAAGGCCGGCAGTGACCGGCAGTGGAGCAACACCAACAGCATGCGTCGCCAGTTCGTCTGCCTGCTGACCACGTACCGAACCAAAGCATCCTGGTTCATCGAGCCGCATCGCCCTTATGTGTCCCACGAGGCGGCGGTCAAGGCCAACTGCAACCCCTAGGTTGTTGCAGGCCCGCACTTTATTGCGGCCGAGCACAGGTCGTGAGTTGTCGCTTTATTGATACCTGCTGAAACTATACAGCGTGCAGTGATCGGCCCGCTTTCACGCCAGCCACAGCCTGAACTGCTCCTTGCAGTAATCCACGAACAACTGCGCAGGCTTGGTCAGCTGCGCACGTTTGAGCCAGGCGGCCACCAGTGCCGAACCGGTCACGTCTTCGGCGATATCCACGCACACCAGTGGCTGGCCGTCATAGCTGATGGTGGAACGTGGCCGCGTCACCAGCAGTGCGAAACCGAAACCCTGGCCGACCATGCCGCGCACCATCTCGATAGAGGGCGAGCCGAACACGATGTTCGGGTTCAGGCCCAGTTCCTCGAAAATGCTCACGAAATAGGTACGGCTGGGTTGCACGTCCAGCAGGATCATCGGCTCAAGTACCAGGTCGCGCAGCGAGACCTGGGCTTGACCGGCGAAGCGATGGCCAGCAGGCAGCAGGGCGTAGGGCCTTTGCGGCGCGGTCAGCGGCTCGGTTTCGATGGTGCTGTCCAGGTCATGCTGGTAGAAGATCGCCAGGTCGAAGCGGCCGGCCGTCAGCCCCTGTACCAGCTCTTGCTGCTCGCCATCGCGCAGGCGAATTTCCACGCCCGGAAAGCGTTGGCGAAACCCGGCGATCAGCCGCGGCAGATAGAGTGGGGCGACGGTTTCGAAACAGCCGATGTCGATCTGCCCACTCACCACGTCGTTGTCCGCCAGGGCGTTCTGCTCGAACTCATGGGCCATGCGCAGCAGTTCCTGAGCCTTGCGGTAGAACCGCGCACCGCCCGGGGTCAGTGAAACCCCCTGGGCATGATGCCGAATCAGCAACTGTACGCCGAACCCGTCTTCGAGCCCCTTGATGGCCGTGGATATCGATGGCTGTGCGATGTACAGCTTGCGCGAGGCTTCGGCCACGCTGCCGCATTCGACCGTGGTGACGAAATATCTAAGCTGACGCAGGGTATAGGACGCCACGCAAACACCTCAGGTTGTAGTTTTTGCCTACCTTACCGCGTGCTGGCCTTGCGTGCCCCGCAGGTTGCAGCGGATTTTGCGGGGCACAGAGCATATTTTTCCTTCGCTGGCGAGTACGCGGCCCCTGACCATTGATCGGCTGGCTGGCACCTACCACGTCCAGGGGCCTCGAAAAACTGCAGGGCCCGCATTTGTCGGACCACGACCTGAGGTGACCGCCATGGCTATCGATCCACGCCCGCAGGATGACCCCCTGTGGAAGGACCCGCTCAACGACCCGCGACGCGAACACGACCCGGTGACTGACCCGAACGTGCGTGGCGACGACGATCGCCGCGAACACCCTAACGACGTCGAGGGCATTCCCGACACCAACCCGTCAGTGCCCGAACCTGACGAGCCGACGCCACTGTCGGATGAACGACGCTGAACCTGTACTGGAGGACGCCAAGCATGATTCATGACCCGCGCAACCGCGAGCCCGTTGCTGAAGACCAGCCACAACCGCTGCCGCAAACCTGGAAACGCCCGGACGATGGCAAGAGCCTGCCTGAACGCGATGTGGAGGTGCCGTTGCAGGATGCCGGACGCCCGGACGAAGGAGGGCAGGAGCAGAGCAATACACCCGAACCTCACAAGGAAAACCCCTACAGCCCTGACTTCAAGCCACAACGTGAGCGCAAGCCGCGCACTGATGCCGATATCGATACCGATGGTGGCTAGCAGGCGATTTTGTGCTGCGATGATTTTAACGAACCGTTGAAAATTAAACTTTATGTTGATATTTTCTCGGTTCGTTTTTTCTTGTGGTGCGCTCGATGGCCCTCGATACAACCCCTGAACGCCAGCTGGTGCTGGGCGTACTGCACGCAACGGTGCAGATGCTTGGCACTGTGCTGGGACGCACCACCGAGGTGGTCCTGCACGACCTGACCCGGCCGGAACATTCGGTGATTGCCATTGCCAACGGGCATGTCAGTGGGCGTCAGATCGGCAGCCCGGTACTGGCCGGGCCTCGTGAAGACCAGGGGTTCAATGCGGTGCTGCAGGCCCTGCGCGACAAGGGCAGCCATACCCCGGTGGTGGTGGGCAACTACCCGAGCCTGGGCCGCGACGGCAAGACCCTGCGCAGTGCCACTGCGGTGTTCCGCGACGCCTTGGGCGAGCCCTATGCCAGCCTGTGCGTGAACACCGACTTCAGTGGCATCGCCGCCGCCCAGGCGTGCCTGGAACAGCTGCTGCCCGGCACCGGGGCAGCCCCCGGCGAGCCCACCGAGAACCAACCCGACCTCGAGCAGTTGATGGCGCAGATCATCGATGCCGCCCTGCACGACGCACGCAGCCAGGGCCGGCGTATCGCCAAGGCGCAGAAGCTCGAGGCGGTGCGCCAGATGCACGATGGCGGACTGTTCATCGTCAAGGGCGCCGTCGAGAAAGCTGCCGCCGCACTCGGGGTGACACGCTACACCATCTACAACTACCTCGATGAAATCCGCAACCGCTGAGCAAGCGTTGAAATTCAATCGATCGTCGAACTGGCCTGACCTGGAGCCTGGTATGTCCCTGCATCTCGAAACCCCTTTGGTACCTTCGCGCCCGCTCAGCCTGGCCAGCGGCCAGGACGTGTGGCTCAAGCTCGACGCCCTGCAGCCCTGTGGCTCGTTCAAGCTGCGTGGCGTGGGCCTGGCTTGCCAGGCCTATGCCAGGCAAGGCAAGCGCCGCTTCGTGTCCTCGTCGGGGGGCAACGCCGGTATTGCGGTGGCCTATGCGGGCCGCTGCCTGGGCTTGCCGGTGACCGTGGTGGTGCCGCAAACCACCACCGAGCGCGCCAGGCAGCTGATTCGCCAGGAGGACGCCGAGGTCATCGTGCACGGCAGCGCCTGGCACGAGGCCAATGCCTATGCGCAATCTCTGCTCACCGACGACGCGGCCTTCATCCACCCCTTCGACGATCCGCTGCTATGGCAAGGCCATGCCAGCCTGATCGACGAGGTGGTCATCAGTGGGTTCAAGCCCGATGCGATCATGCTCTCGGTGGGCGGGGGCGGCCTGTTGGCCGGGGTGTGCGAGGGGTTGGCGCGTAACGACTGGGCTGACGTGCCGGTATTTGCCGTGGAGACCGACGGCGCCGCCTCGCTGGCTGCAGCGATGGCCAGCAAGGCCCCGACGGCCCTGCCCGCAGTGACCAGCGTGGCGACCTCGCTGGGGGCCAAGCAGGTATGCCAGCAGGCCTTCGAACTCAGCCAGCAACGGCCGATTCACAGCCATGTGGTGACTGACGCTCAGGCGCTGGATGCCTGCGAACGTTTTCTGCTCGACCACCGTATCCTGGTGGAGCCGGCCTGTGGTGCAGCGCTGGCGCTGGCCTATGCACCGCGTGAGGCACTCAAGGCATATCAGTCGGTGCTGGTGGTGGTGTGCGGCGGGGTGACGGCCACCCACGAACAGATCCGCGAGTGGCGCGCCAGTTGCTGAAGCGGGTCAGTCCGACGCCAGCTCGAATACCTGCCAGCGTACCGAACTGACGCCTTTCTCAAGGCTCACCCGGCTGGCCAGGTGCTCGAGCTGCGAGGGCGCCTGCGGGTCGCCCATCAACTCGGCCCGCACCTCCAGCTTGGCCGGGTTGGGCAGGTCTTCACTGTGCAGCGATTGCAGGCGCAGGCCGCTGCTGCCAAAGCTGTGCAGCATCAGGCTGCGTACCTGGATCTCGTCTTCGGCGCGGCATACGATGCGCACCTCGTAACGCTGCTCGGCCTCGCTGGCCGGTAACACATCCTGCTGGTTCAGCCGCTGGGCGATGTCACGCAGCAGGATGTTGGCGCATAGCACCATCAGGCTGCCCAGGCTCGCCTCAAGCAGTAACCCCAGGCTGCACAGCACACCGACGGCGGCGGTACACCACAGCGTGGCAGCGGTGTTCAGGCCGCGCACGTTCATGCCGTCGCGCATGATTACGCCGCCGCCCAGAAAACCGATGCCCGACACCACATAGGCCGCCACCCGCGAAGCGTCGGCCGGGAGCATGCCCGGTACGGCCTGGGTCACCAGCACGAACAGGCAGGCGCCGGTGCTCACCAGCGCATTGGTGCGCAGCCCGGTGAGGCGCTGACGCAGTTGACGTTCAGCGCCGATCAGCGCCCCCAGTACCAGCGCGACAGCCACGCGCAGCAAGAATACTTTCCAATCCATGAACCACCTCAAGGCACCGGCAGACAGCCGGCGTCAGCGCACTTGTGCGCGTAAAGATTTTGGGGATGGCAACGGGTACGAGCAGCCGACACACCTTGTCACGATGAGGGGCGTCAAGCGGGGAGGGGAAATGAAGATGCGTCATCCCGCCAGGGATGCGGATCGCCACTGACCACCGTGTTCGGCGAGCAGTGGCAGAAGGGTCTGCTGGACTAGCTCGCCGGCTGTACCTGTCGCAATCGACTAGGGCAACTGTCCAATGCAGGACTCCTGTGCAGGCTTGCAAAAATGCGGGCGAGAACGTAACGCCATGGTGCGAGCCGGTCAAGGCTTTTGTTGCAAGTGAATGAGTGTGCCAGCCTGGGCAGAGGGTTCAGCACGCGTAACTTTCACTCGATGTGCCCAGTGTTGCCATACACGTTTCATGCCTTGCAACTGGCAATATTACCAGTCTGAAAACACAGGTGCTCAGCATGAACTTGTTTAACTAGCAACTTGACCGGGAGGGCAGTGATCTTACACTCTGAATGCCACGCTGCCAGATAAAGGGCATCCTCATGAACCTCCATTTTTCGCGCCCCCTTATTGCTTTCACGCTTTTCGTGATAATGATTGTGCTCTCGCTGGTCATCATCCTTTTCATGAATAAGTCCACAACGCCTCCTCCTGCACCACAGGGTATTTCAGTGTTGCATTTGTACAAGAAAAACAGCGGGGGATGCACTATCCAGATGACCGTCGGCATGCATCGCTTTGCCAACAATGATTGCGACAATGACGAGATGTATAACTTCGCCGTTGAAAACCCTCGGGATGGCGTAAGGTTCGGCATTTACAATGCCGGGCACTGCAATTCGGATGAGTCCTATTCGCACTATAAAATCGTCAATCCGATCTATGGTCAGATGACTGCAAAAATAAGTGTTTCAAAGGCCCATTATGTCGCTATTGGCCAGGAGGTAACCCGGGGCATCATCTCCGAGGGCTTCAAGGATGGGAAGCTGGAGGGCAAGGTGTCCTGCGTCTATGTATCAGCCGATGGATAAAGCCCACTCCCGGCAACCCGTTCCACTCAACCGCAGGAAGGGACATCATGGCCCACGTTACAGACACTGCAGTTGCAACCTTGAGTTATTTTCTGATCGAGGCAGATGCGTTCAGAGGGCAACAGAATGCCAAAGCACATCTGTTCGCGAATGGTCGTCAAAAATCAAAAGTGATCATAACCTTACAAGCCCGTAACTCGTATGGCGAAGTGGTACTGTTACCGGTTGGCGGCCTCGAGATAATTCCGTACATCACCGCGCCCGGGGGGTGGGTTTCTGGGACGCAGCCGCCCGAAACCGGGATACTGCCTTATGATGAAGGCACCGTCAGAAGTGGCAAGACTTCAAAAAAAAAACATACTGACAGCAATGACTATCAGACCTTTGTACGCTACCTGCATTTGGACCCCAGTGTTGATGCGCGCACGGTGTTCAAGTTTGCAGCCAGGATCAGAGTGCAAAGCAGAGTCTGGACGACCAACAATCTTGATGTCCCGTATGGTGGCCAAGGCGAAGGAGGGCGTTTCAATAGCAGCGTTCAGATAGAGGCTGTAGAACCAACGCAATACAGGGTAGGGCACGGGTTGGTCGTATCCAGGCCTGTGGTGGTGTTCCAGGGCGCCTCCTCAGAGGCCGGAGGGCGTGCGGCACGTGTCGAAAATACCTACGTTACATTGCAGAACCCACGAACCGCCAATGTCGTGAAGATCCACAGCATGCAACAACCCGCCTATGGATCGTCGCTCCACTTGAACAAGGCAACCTGCATCGGAGCCCCCAACAGCACGGCATCGACCCCCACAATCGTGGGCTCAACCGAAATGATGATGGCCTACTACGACCTTCTCAGCCCCCTGAGATCACCGCGTGACGCAATCTGTATTGCGGTGGGCATGATCGCCTACTTCAACGTCGTTCTGAAGAGACTCCAGCAAAGCTACACCTACGGCATGGATGTCTATGGCAACCGCTTCGATCTGTCGGTGCACCTGCATTCCGAAGACCCGAATGCAAGCAACCAGGCACCCTGGGGGTATACCTTGACCGTTGAAGGGGTGCCTCCCCGATCATTCGAGGCGCTTGCATCTTCGCGAGCTGCGCCACCATTGGGGAGTTGGCTGTCGCAGATACGTATGAGACTAGGCTCGCCAACGGGACACCTTTACCCGAATCTGCGCCAGCAGGTGGAAGTTGTAGTGGAAATACAGCCACGCACCAATCAGGACGTCTCCCAGCAAGAGCTCGACAGCGTGTGCCTGCTGCTACGCAACGATGACGGTACCTACACTGCGCTGCAGTGCGAGGATAACGGGCAAGCCCAATGGTTCTACAGGACGGTACGCAACGCCTACGACTACTACCCAGGCACGTCAGCACAGGCCAGCGCGCATGCAGCTTCAGAGGGCGAAGCACTTGCCGTCTACACCCGCCGGTTCTACGTGCATTCCCGTGCCCTTGTGGGCACCAATGTCACCCTTTGGGCGGGCATCACCCGCATACAGGGCGCTGAAGAGTACTTTTACGTCACGGACGGCAGCGAAACCAGTTTCGACGAGCACGTCGATATCAGCACAAAGCCCATCCCTGTGTTCGGCCTTGACGACTACAGCTTTGAGCGGGAACTGGTAGGCGGTGAGGGAAATTCCGATCTTTTCATCTGGGAATATGTGCTGAGCACCTGGGTGGCCTTGCGTGCCGTGGAACCTACGGGTTTCGGGATGATCCAGTGGGCCGTGCGTTCGCCCAGTGACACCCGGGCCTCCCACGTCGGCTACGCCGCCCCGGGCCACAGCGAGGTGTCCTACAACCCTCTGATCGAGCTGGGCGACGACTTCAGGCCAGTGCCCAGCGTGTCAAGGATACGCCCGCAGAGCGTCGTTGTGGTACTTCAGGGGGGCAACAACATACCGTTTCATAGCCAGTCCTCCCGAGAGCAAGGTGGCCCGCGCCCGCTGTTGTTCGTTGACGCGTATGGCAACGACCACACCTTGATGATCCATTACGCCGATACCTCTGCGTCCGGCTCACGCAGCCTGCGGCTGTCGCTGGCAACGAGTGCCGAAAGCCGGAGCGCCACGGATGACGAGGCCTGACGACGTTACCCGGCGCCTGCGCGCCGGCGCGCTCTACACCCAGGCGAGTAATTTTCTGAGCCATGTAAGCACCGGCGTGGACCCCAGAACCAGCCAGTTCACGCTGGCTTGCGAGCTGCCGGCACTGCACGCCAACCACCTTGCCGGGCCGGTCATTCAACCTGCGCTGCATTTCAGCCCACTGGGCTCGCACACCGACAGCGGGTATGGCCTCGGCTGGACGCTCGGGTTGTCCATGCTTGATTTCAATACCGGTCAGCTACGGATCAATTCGGGCGACACGTTCAAGTTCGATAGCGACCGTTCGGATTTGAGCAAGGGCGGGCAACTGGTGTTCGAAGACCAGAAGCTGTGTTCGTTCAAGGTGTTCACCGTTGACGACAGGGCTCGCTGCTTTCGCATCGACTACAAGGATGGCGTCTGCGAGTACCTCGAGGTCCAGGACAACAGCGGCATGGCCATGCTCAAGCAGATCGTTTCTGCCCAGGGGCGCCGCGCGTACCTTGAATGGCTTGCAGGCAGTGGCCCCTACCTGCTGTGGACCATCCGCGACGAGCAGCGTCTGTTGCTGGACGTCCAGCATGATAGGGATGAAACCCGCTTCGTGATGTTTCCGGGTTCTGACAGCACCACAGTCGTCACGCTGCTGCGAAGTGACCGGCTCAATGAGCTGATCCTGCCTGATGGCGGCAACCGCTGGGCCTTCACCTATTGGCAGGATCCGCAAAGCCGATTGCTGTTCCCGAGCAAGGTGCTGGGGCCGCTGGGCAGCACGGACGAAGTCGATTACGCCACGGGGAACAATGGGCTTCGGCTGCCACAGGGCGCGCCGCTGACCGCTTTGCCCAGGGTGTCCACGCATCGGCACGACCCCGGTGCGGCCCAGCCGGTGGCCTACACCACCTACGCCCTGATCGGCTCGAACAACTGCTTTGGCTACGGGGGTGTCTCGGCAGGTGAATGGGCAGACGGCAAGGACAACCTCTATCTTCTGCCACGTTATGACTATGGATGCCTGCAAACCCTGCACGACGAACAGGGGCGCAAGGTGCAAAGTGTCGAATACACCTGGAATCACTATCACCTGCAGACGCAGAAGTTGACCGTGCGCGGCGAGTGCAGGGTTTGCCAGCAGAGCGTGTACGCAGACGACCCTGCGGTGGGTTGGGACGACCAGCCGGCCTGGTGTCAGCTGCCGATTGCCCGCATTACCCGCTATGAAACCGGCAACCGGTTCAGGGAGGAACGCGACACGTGCGAATACGATGCCTATGGCAATGTACTGAACCAGCGATTCGCCGATGGGCGCAGCGAAAGCCGCGAATACTATCCGCTGGGTGGCGCGCAGGGCTGCCCGGATGACGGGGGAAGGTTCGTGCGCTGGCTCAAGCGCTTCACCACTACTGCCCCGGCACCCGATGCACGGTCAGCGGGTCATGTGGCGCACACCGACTATGCCTACGTCAGGCTGCACAAGCGCCAGGCAGAGGATCGACAGCACCTGGTGCTGGACAGCGAAGTGGCTCGGGAAGCGATTGATAGCGGGGAAGTTGAAACGGCCAGAATCCTGCAGCGTGTCGAGCAGGCAGCAGACAGCCCGTTCCATGGCCTACCGATATCCAGTGTCACGCTCTACAACGGCTACGCCGCCACCACGAATTTCCTGCGCACCTTCGAAGGCCCGTTGCTGTGCGAAACCCAGCAACGGATCAGCCATGACCACCTGGTAATCAGCTCATCGACCCTGCGCCACGTGCTGACGGGCCTGACCATCGAAGAACGCAACGAACACGGTACCGTGACCCGTTTTGACCACGACGCACTGGGCCGCACCATACGCCGCATAGAAAGCGCGAACACGCCGTATGCGACCAGCACCCGCTGTACCTACCAGCTGGTTGGCCTGCAGCGTGATCGAACGGTGTACGTCGAGCAGACCGACAGCAACGGCCAGCGCCTGCGTGTGGAGCTGGATGGTCAGGGACGCCCGGTGCGCGAACTGCTCGAGTTTCTGGACAGCCCCGGCGCCCCCTTGCGTGAAGTACGCCGAGTGACCTACGACGTACAGGGCAATGTCACCAGTGAGACCTCGCAGGACTGGGCGGCCGCCCAGAACACCCCGTTTTGTAGCAGTACGGTGCTCACCGCCTACGATGACTGGGGCTCCGTATGCCGGGTGCAGCATGCCGACGGCACGGTGGACCATACAAAGCATGACCCCATCCAGCGTACCCAAGTGTCCTGGCAGCAGAGCGCCACCGGGGAGCAAGGGCCTCGCACCACGCTGTACCTGAATGCACGCGGCAGCGTCGAACGTGTCGAGCTGCATGAGCCAGAGGGTGGCCCGTTGTTGCGCCGTGAACGCTGGACACTGGATGCGCTGCAGCGTCCGGTAGCCCATACGATAGAGACGCCCGATGGCGAGCAGCGCACCACGTCCACCGTCTACGACCGTGACGGGCGGGTCGCGCAGCGTACCCTGCAAGACCACAGCCGCGTGAAATGGAGCTTCGCCCCCCACAGCGATGGCGATGCCATTGCAACCCTTTCGCTATGCACCGCGACCCGCGAGACGCTGCTGCTCAAGCAGACGTTCGATGGCCTGGATCGCCCCCTGACGCGCGATTGCGGTGGGCAGCAGGAAACCCTGGCGTATGTGTCGGGGCAGATTCCTCCCGAAGCACTCACACGCTCCAACGGCAGTGTCACGCACTTCGGCTATGAACCCGAGCTGGATTATCAGCTCAAGCGCATCGCGCGGCCGAGCGAAAACAGTGAAAGTACCTTCACCTACAGCCCGCCCCACGGTCGCCTTACCCGGGCCACCGGCGGGCTGGGGCAGATAGCTTGGGATTTCACCGCCTCGGGTGTGACCAGTGCCGAGCACTGGCACCATGCAGGCCAGCCCCATACCTGCGGCTGGCAGTATTCGTTGAACGGTCGCGTGCTGTCGTTTGCCGATGTACACGGCCAGATGACTTACTGCACCTACGATGCCGTGGGGCGTATCAGTGGCCAGCACTGCGGCCCGCTGGCCTTGCAACTGGGCTACGACGCATTCGGTCGGTTGGCGCAGACCCTCACCACCGACGGCCAGCACGGCCAGTCACAGCAGCAGACCCTGACCTACGACCTCCTGGGCCGTGAGTACACCCGGACATGGGTGTGCCATGGTATCTCGAGTATGCAGCGCTTTCGCCAGCGCTTGAGCTGGACCCAGCAGGATCAGTTAGCGACACGCACGTGGGAATCGCTGGAGGCGGAGCAGGCTACCTTGTTGAGCGAAGAGCACTACCGCTACGACGTGCGCAATCGCCTGGTCGAAGCCACCACGCAAGGGCCTCATCTGGTCACCGACCCCCGCACCGGGCAGCGCATTCGTCGCCAGACGTTCTGTTTCAATGCGCTCGACGGTTATGAACAGATCGACACCGAGTACGAGAATGGTCAATGCAACCACATGAGGTTCGCCTACGACAGCGATGTGGCTGCAGATCGTCCGGTTCAGATCACCCACAGCTGGCCGCAGGCACTGGTCATCGACCTTGAATACGACGCCGCTGGTCAACTGACAAGGGAGCGACATGACGGACAACTGTGGCGGGCATTGTACTGGGACAGCCAGGGGCACCTGACGCGCCGCGAGGACCGCACCAGTACCTGCGACTATGCGTATGACCCGCTGGGCCGCCTGGTCGAGACCCGCGTCAATGGCACCATGAGTCAGCGTTTTTATGACGGCCAGCGTATGGTCAACGAGCAGAGCGACCAGGGCTGGTTGACCTTGATGCGTGCCGGCAGCACCGTGTTCGCCCAGACCCTGCTGAGCCAGGCGGTGCGCACGGTTGTGATCAGCGCCAGCGATGGGCAAGGCAGCGTGCGGGTTGAAACCGGCGATAGCAGTTGCTTTGTGGGTTACAGCGCACACGGTCTGGACAACGGCACCGCGCAAAGCCGGGTGGGCTACGCCGGTGAAGTGCGCGAAACCGACAGTCTGTTGTACATGCCCGGCAGCAACCGCCCTTACGACCCGTGCCTGTTCATGTTCCTCAGCCCCGACAGTGCAAGCCCCGATGGTGCGGGCGGCTTGAACCGCTATGCGTATTGCAGCGGCGACCCGGTCAACCGCGTTGACCCGGACGGGCATGCGTGGTGGAACTGGGTCGTGGCTGGTATCGGACTGGTGATGGGGGCGATTGCAGTGGTCGTGACTGCCGGCACCGCAGCGCCTGCGGTAGGTGCGGCGTACACAGCTTTGCTCGGTGCCGGTGCGAGTACTGCAGGTGCTGCGGCAGGCGCTGTCGCGGCGGTGGCCACCACATCCATTGCAGGAGCCGTATCGGTGGCAGCGGTAGCGGTGGAAGCCATTGCCCTGGGTAGCGGAGCTGCGTCGATGGCGCTTGAGGCCAGTGGCAACGAAAAGGCTGCGGGCATTCTGGGCTGGATATCGTTCGGAACAGGCCTGGCTTCGTTAGGTATGTCGATTGGGTCGTCTGCGCCAAAAGTTGCCGCGAAGGCCAATCGCCTAGTGGGTGGCCTGCGCAATGGTCAACTGCTGAAAAGAAGCGCTTCGAAGTTTTCCAGCCTGCCGACTGTGACCACGCAACCCCTGAGTTCGGCACCGAAGGGGGCCTGGAAAAGCTTTTCGACGGGGCAGGATAAAATCATCTTCGGTAGCAACCGCCCCGTTGCAGGAAAAAACTTCAATACGCCCCTGAATTATTTCCGCCGTAGAACGAGTGTGAATGCCGTTCCACGGGAGATCTTGATTTTTTCGGGCTCTCACGGCGCACCCGATGGAGCCAACTGGGCCAGTAATGGCATCCGCAGATCAACCTTGATCAATTCAGATTTTTTCCTATCGGATACGGCGACCCATGGTGGCGCAGTGGGAGGAAGAGTGAGGGTAGTCGACCTCAAGGGAATGACGGAGGTGGAGTTTGGCCGCTACCTGAACAATAACGATAGCCATGTGATTCTCGGCTTTTGCTTTGGAATAAATGATCAGGCATTGAGGTTCTACAAGAACCTGGCACCGGTGACGAGTTACGTACCGTAGGGTATTGGGTATGGAAAACTAGGTACGTAACGGCAAATAGGGCAACAGGCGTTGGGTTTCACTGCGCACCACCGCATAGCATTCACAACTCAGTCGTTCCAGCTGCGGCCGATCGAGCACCTTGATGTGCCCGCGGCTGTACTCGATCACCCCCAGGCGCTGCAACTTGCCGGCCGCATCGGTGACGCCTTCGCGGCGCACGCCCAGCATGTTGGCGATCAGCTCCTGGGTCATGTTCAGCTCGTTACCGGTCAGGCGGTCCAGCGACAGCAGCAGCCAGCGGCACAACTGCTGATCGATCGAGTGGTGGCGATTGCACACGGCGGTCTGTGCCATCTGGGTGATCAGCGACTGGGTGTAGCGCAACATCAGCAGCAACAGCTCGCCATGGCGGTCGAACTCGTCCTTGAGCCGCTGGCCCGGCAAGCGCCAGGCAAGCCCGGCACTTTGCACCACGGCACGGTTGGAGGTGCTTTCGCCGCCCATGAACACCGCAATGCCCACCAGCCCCTCATTGCCCACCACGCAGATCTCCGCCGAGGCGCCGTTTTCCATGACGTACAGCAGCGAAACGATGGCATCGGTGGGAAAGTACACATGCGTCAGCCTGTCGCCCGGCTCGTAGATCACCTTGCCCAGCGGCAAGGCAACCTGCTCAAGGTGCGGCAGCAGCCGCTCGCGTACCGGGTCGGGCAGGGCGGCGAGCAGATGGTTCTGCCCGCTGGCTGGATCATGGGACATGGGGCCGGCATCCATAGGGTAAGGCCCTAGGGTACTCCCTTTAGCAAGGGTAACGTCGCGGTTGCCGATGCAGCGCACAGCAAGGTGACCTGATGCTCGGCGCCATCATCGACCAGCGACAGGCTTGTGCCGTCGATCACCCCGCCATCCAGGCTCAGCACCTGTACGGCCTGTGTGCCGTGGTGCACATCTATGTGATAAACGCTGGCGCCATACCGGTACTGCAGGCTGAAGCCCGACCATTCGGGCGGCAGCAGCGGTTGCAGCAGCAGGGTGTTGCCCTGGCGCTCCACCCCCAGCAGCGATTCGACGATCAGCCGGTACATCCATCCGGCCGCACCGGTGTACCAGCTCCAGCCGCCGCGCCCGGCATGGGGCGCCACACCGTAGACATCCGCCGCCATCACGTAGGGCTCCACCTTGTAGGTGTCGATGCGGGTAGCATGGCCCTGGCTCTGGGGGCTGATCATGCGCATCAGTTCCCAGGCGCGGGCGCCGTCGCCCAGGCGGGCGAACGCCATGCTCGCCCACACGGCGGCGTGGGTGTACTGGCCCCCGTTTTCACGAACCCCCGGTACATAGCCCTTGATGTAGCCGGGGTCGAGCGTGCCCTTGTCGAACGGCGGGTCCAGCAGCAGCACGATGCCGATATCACGCCGCACCAGGTGGCGGTCCAGCGATGCCATGGCACTGCGGCAGTGATCCAGGGGCGCGGCGCCCGACAGCACCGACCAGCTCTGGGCGATGGAGTCGATGCGGCACTCCTGGTTGCTGGCCGACCCCAGGGGCTGGCCATTGTCGAAATACGCACGCCGGTACCAGGCGCCGTCCCAGGCATGGGCCTGCAGGTTGCTGCGCAGCCGCCGCGCCTGCTCGCCGCAGCGCTGGGCAAAGCGGGCATCGCCATGCAACTGCGCCGTTTCGGCGAACCGACGCAGCACCTCGTGGGCGAAAAAGCCCAGCCATACGCTTTCGCCTATGCCGTGCTCGCCCACCTTGTTCATGCCGTCGTTCCAGTCGCCGCTGCCCATCAACGGCAAGCCGTGGGCCCCGACGCAAAGGCCGTGCTCCAGCGCGCGCTGGCAATGCTGGTAGAGGGGCTCTTGCAGGGGCGAATGACCGGGCAGGTCGTAGTAGGACTCCTCGCCGTTGTTGAGTGCGCGACCGTCCAGATAGCCGACGGGCTCGTTCAGCACCGCAGTGTCGCCGGTGATCTGCACATAGCGGCTGGTGGCCAGGGCCAGCCAGAGCATGTCGTCGCTGCAACGGGTTCGCACGCCGCGATCCATCGGCGGGTGCCACCAGTGCTGCACGTCGCCCTGCACGTACTGGTGGCGGGCACACAGCAGCAGGTGGGCGCGGCTGCTGGCAGGGTCGGCGTGCACCATGGCCATGCTGTCCTGCAACTGGTCCCTGAAGCCAAATGCACCGCCGGACTGGTAATAGCCGCTGCGGGCATGGAAGCGACAGGCAATCACCTGGTACATCAGCCAGCCGTTGACCAGCACGTCCAGCGCAGGCTCCGGGGTGTGGATGCGCAGGCTGCCCAGGGTGGTGCGCCAGTGCTGCGTGACCCGCGCCAGTTCGACGTTGGCGGCGCGTACGCCGCGGTACTGCTGCACCCGCCGGGTGGCGGCCTTGGCATCCTGCTCGGCGCCCAGGCGGAACACCACTTCGCGGCTTTCACCAGGCGCCAGCTCGACGCTCACCTGCAGCGCACCACAGGGGTCCATGCCGCCGCCGAGGCGCCCCGAAAGGCGCGCCCGGCGCAGGGCTGCCGGGTCGGCCAGGGTACCGTTGCGCCCCAGAAACTCGACCCGGTCGCCACTGAGGCCGGCCTGGGGCCAGTCGCAGTCCAGAAACCCCACGCGCCCCGAGAATTCGATGGAGTAGGCGTTGCGCGCAAACAGTGCGCCACTGAACGGGTCGGCTTCGGTGACGACGTGCATGGCCGACTTGCTGCGCAAGTCCCCCAGCACCCATTCCACGTAGCAGGTCGCTGACAGGCGTCGCGCACGATCGCCGGTGTTGCGCAGCACCAGGCGCGAGAATTTGACCGGCGCATCCAGCGCCACGAACACCCACAGCTCACTGTGTATGGCGTCCTGCACATGCTCGAACACGCTGTAGCCAAAGCCGTGGCGGGTTCGGTAGGCGCCGCTGCCCGGGCAGGGCGCCGGGGTCGGCGACCAGACCTGCCCGGAATCTTCGTCGCGCAGGTACAGCACTTCGCCGCCAGGGTCGCTGACCGGGTCATTGTGCCAGGGGCTCAAACGGTACTCGTGGGCGTTTTCGTACCAGCTGTAGGCACCGCCGGTTTCCGAGACGATGCTGCCGAACCCGGGGTTGGCCAGCACGTTGACCCAGGGTGCCGGGGTCGGCTGGCCTGGGCGATGATTGATGATGTATTCACTGCCGTCGGCGCTGAAGCCGCCGTAGGCGTTGCCCAGCGTGGGCGCCATGGCCAGCGGCTGCAGCGTGTAGCCGGCACTCTGCGGCCCTTGCAGCAGGCTGGGGGTGAACGGCGCCAGGGCCGGCTCGATGCGCCGCCGGTGGACCTGCTCGGCCAGGCTGCCATGGCTGTCGTTGAGTATCAGGCGTGCCACCGAGCGCATCAGCGTGCGGTCTTCGCTGGACAGCTGCTGCGCAGGACGCACGAAGATGCCGCCGGGGCGGTCCAGCAGGGCCGCTTCGACCCCGGAGGTCACCAGGCCCATGATCAGGTCCTGCAGTTGCTGGCGGTAGCCGGCCTGGTCTTCGTTCCAGATCACCAGGTCCACCACCAGGCCTTTCTGGCGCCAGTAGGCATGGGCCTGGACCATCTGCTGCACCAGCTCGATGTTGGCCGGGTCGGCGATCTGCACCAGCACGATGGGCAGGTCGCCGGAGATCGCCTGGCCCCACAGCCCCGACTGGCTGCGCCGATTGCTGGCCAGCACGGCGCTTTCGGCGCGCAATGCAGGGTTGGCATACAGCACCGAGGCCGCCATCTGCTCGAACAGCCTGGCATCGGCCATCGAGGTGTTGAGCTGGCGCAACAGCACCTGGCTGTGGGTCCAGGCCAGGTCGAACACCCGGTCGGCCAGGTGCCGGTCGCGGTATTTGTCGATCAGGTGCAGGCAGGCCTCGCGGCTGTCGGCCACCCCGGTGACCAGGTCGATGGTGGCGCTCTGGCCAGGCTCCAGGCTGATACGGCAGCGGATGGCCACGACCGGGTCGAGCACCGCGCCGGCAGTGCCGGACAGCTGCTCGCAGGTGTCCGTCAGCGCGGCCGGCGCCTGCAGGGTGCGGCCGCGGCCGATGAAGCGGGCACGGTCGGTTTCGTAGGAGATCTGCTCGATGTCCGCCCCGTGGGCTGCCAGCAGGTGGCACATCCACGGCACGGCTTCGTCACTGGCACGCGGACGCCGGCTGCACAGGATCGCCTGCAGCGGTCGCACCAGCTCGGTTTGCACGAACAGCTTGCTGAACGCCGGGTGCAGCGCGTCGCTGATGGCCGAGGCCAGCACCACTTCGGCGTAGCTGGTCAGCTCCAGGGTGCGCCGGGTACGGGCGCGGTTGGTCAGGTGCAGGCGACGCAGCTCGATATCGTCCTCGGGGGACACCACGATCTCGGTGTGGCAGTCGAAGTTGAACTCGCGCACGCGAAACTCGGCGCGGGCATCGGTGAACACGGTTTCCTGGCTGTGCGCGCGATGCTGGGTGGGCTGGTAGGTCGTGGACCAGAAATGCCCGCTGGCCACGTCGCGCAGGTAACAGAAGGTGCCAAGGCTGTCGCTGGCGATGTCTTCGCGCCAGCGCGTTACCGCCATGTCGTTGCAGCGGCTGTAGCCGCCACCGGCATTGCTGACCATGACGTGGTAGCGCCCGTTGGACAGCAGTTGCACGGCCGGCCGACGACGGTCCGGGTCGGTGAACACGCGCAGCTTGGTTTCATTGCCCTGGCTGGCATCGTCGACGGTAGGCGCCTGGGCTGCATGCAGGTATTGCGTGGCGCGTTTGGGCACGCGCTCCTGCAGCAGCAGGGCACAGGCCTGGAAGGCCGGCTCGGCGGCAAAGCGCCGCTGCATGGGCTGACCCAGCAGCAGCGAGGTCAGGGCCAGCAGGCTCATGCCCTGGTGGTGTGCCATGAACGAGCGCACCACGGCGGCATCGGAGCCAGGGGGCAGGCGTGCCGGGGTGTAGTCGACCGCCTCGTACAGCCCGAACCGCCCGGCCACCCCCTGCCTGGCCAGGCGCCGCAGGTTGTGGCAGGCAGCCGCGGGCGCGACCATCAGTGCCAGGGCACTGGCGTAGGGCGCGACCACGTTGTCCTCGCCCAGGCCACGCTTGAGGCCCAGCCCCGGCACGCCGAAGGCGCGGTACTGGTAGTTCAAGTGCGCATCGACGGTGTTGTAGCCGGACTCCGAAACGCCCCAGGGCGTGCCCAGCTGGCTGGCATGCTCGATCTGGCGGGTGACGGCCGCGTGGCAGGTCTGGTCGAGCAGTGTGCCTTCGTAGCTGGGCATCACCAGCATCGGCATCAGGTACTCGAACATCGAGCCGGACCACGACAGCAGCACCGGCACCCCGGCATTGCTGGTCAGCAGGCGCCCCAGGGCAAACCAGCTTTCCTGAGGCACCTGGCCCTGGGCGACGACCACGAAACTGGTCAGGCGAACTTCGGACGCCAGCAGGTCGTAGAAGGCGCTGTCCAGGCGTCGCTCATCGACGTTGTAGCCGATCACGAACAACTCCCGGCGGGCATCGTAGAGAAAGCCGAAGTCCATGTCGGCCATGGCCTCGACGCGCTGGGCAAGCTGCGCCGCCTGCTGCATGCGCTGGCGGGCCAGGGCCTGTACCTGCAGCACCTGCGGGCGATCGGCAGCGCACCACTGCTCGGCGTCCAGCCGCGCCAGGTCGCGCCAGCAACCGGTCGGCGGCCGCACACCGGGTTCGTTGGTGGCAGGCAGTGCAAAACGCAACAGTTCGTCGCGCTGCTCGGTGCACTGACGTTGCAGGCTGTCGAACCAGAAGCGCGCATCCGGATCGTCGGCGGGCGCCGGCAGGTCGAGTGCGTCCTGCAGCAGCTGCGCCAGATCGTGTGGCTGAGGTGCCAGCAGACGCCGGCATAACGCCTGTACCTCGGTGGCGGGCAGGCCGGCATTGGTCAGGGCCTGGCCGAAGACTTCCAGGGTATCGAGCAACCCCTGGGCCTGGCGCGGGTCATCCAGCGGTGTGTCGGCCAGGCCCAGCAGGCCGGGCTTCAAGGTCAGCAGCAGACCGGCGAGATTGCCGCTGTCCACCGTGGAGACGTACAGCGGTGGCAGGGGTTTCAGGGTGAGGGTGTCGTACCAGTTGTAGAAGTGGCGCTGGTGACGCTCCAGCCCGTCCATGCTGTCGAGCATGGACTGCAGGCGCTCGAGCAGCCGCCCGCCGCCAAGGTAGCCAAAATCGTGGGCGGCCAGGTGGGCCAGCAATGCCATGCCCATGTTGGTGGGCGAGGTGCGGTGGGCAATGCGGGCAACCGGCAGTTCCTGCACGTTGTCGGGGGGCAGCCAGTGGTCGTCGGGGCCGACGTATTGCTCGAAAAACGCCCAGGTCTGGCGCGCAAGGTTGCGCAGAAAGCGCAGGTCTTCGGCAGTGGGGTCGAAGTGCGCGCGCGGGGAGGGGCGGCTGATCCACCAGGCCAGTGCCGGGCTGGCCAGCCACGCCAGCAGCAAGGGCGCCGCCAGGGCCAGGGTCATGGGGCTGGGCAGCAGGCACAGGCACAGGCCCACGACCAGGGCCAGTATCGGGGCGCTGCACATGCTGCGGTACAGAGCCCCCAGGCGATTGACACTGGTGCGTTCGACTTCCCGTGACGGGCTCCATTGCAACAGGCGCTGCTTGCTGACCAGCATGCGCCACAGCGTGCGCACGATGGCGTCAAGGCTGTAGTAGGCCTCGTACGGCAGCCAGGCCAGGTGCAGGCCGGCGCGCGCGAAATGCAGGGCGCAGCCGCGCAGCGCCGCCCACAGGTGCTGCGCTAGGGGTACGTCGACAGGCTTGCGCAGCATCTCCAGCAGGGTGGCGAGCACCGCGTGGGTCAATACCAGCAACAGCGCGGCAAGGGTCCACAGCCCGGGCCGGCCCGAGGCCAGCCAGCCCCACAGCAACAGGCACAGCAATGCACCGGGCTCCAGGCTGCGGCGCAGGTTGTCGAACAGCTTCCAGCGGGCCAGGGCATCCAGCCGGTTGCGCGCATAGGTGCCGCCAGCGGTGGGCGCCCAGGGCAACACCCACGGCAGCAGTTGCCAGTCCCCGCGAATCCAGCGGTGGCGGCGCTTGACGTCGGCGCTGTAGCGGGCCGGGTACTCTTCGAACACCTGAACATCGCTGAGCAACCCGCTGCGGGCGTAGCAGCCCTCGATCAGGTCGTGGCTGAGGATGCGGTTGTCCGGCAGGCAGCCTTGCAGCGCCTGCTCGAACGCATCCACGTCGTAGATACCCTTGCCGATGAACGAGCCTTGTTCGAACAGGTCCTGGTACACGTCCGACACTGCGCGGGTGTACGGGTCGACGCCGGCGTCGCTGCCGAACAGTCGCGCATACAGCGAGCGCGCCGCGCTGGGCAGGCTGATGCCGACCCGCGGTTGCAGGATGGCGTAGCCGCTGCCGGCCTGGGCGCGGTTGAGCGGGTGCTGCATGGCCCCGACGAACTGGCGGGCCGCATTGCGCGGCAGTTGGGTGTCGGTGTCCAGGGTGATGACGTAACGTACCGCCTCCAGCACCTGGACATCCCCCACCTGCAACATGAAACGCCCCTCACCGTGCCCGCGCAGCAGTGCATTGAGATCGGCCAGCTTGCCACGCTTGCGTTCCACGCCCATCCACACCTGCTCGGCGGGGTTCCAGCGCCGCGGACGGTGCAGCAGCACGAAGCGCGCATCGTTCGGGTACTTGTGGTTCAGGCCCTCGATCAGGCTGGCGGCCAGGGCCATCAGCGCGGCGTCTTCAGGCAGGGTTTCGCTGGGCGCATCGAGAAAATCGGTCAGCAGGGCAAAGTGCAGGTAATCGTCACGATTGGCCAGAAAGCGCACTTCCAGCCCCTCTGCCAACTCCTCGATATCGGCGGCATTGGCCATCAGCGTGGGCACCACCACCAAAGTACGCGCCTCAGCGGGCAGGCCCTCGCTGAAATCCAGGCGCGGCAGCAGGCGGGGCGTCACGCTCAGGGTCACCAGCCAGTTGACCAGGTCGATGGCCAGGCGGCTGGTCATCACCAGCGTGGGCAGGGCCAGCGCAAGCAGCACTGCCAGTGGCCAGCCATCGCGCAGCGTGGTGTACAGCAGCGGTGCGCTCAGGCCCAGCGTGAGCAGCGCCACCGGGCCGAGGAAGAACGTGAGTGGCGCGCGATGCAGCAGGCGCCGCCAACGTTCGCCCAGCGCCACGCCGGCATGCACGCGGCGCTCTAGCTGCGCTCGCCCGGCGCCGACCAGGTAGAACCCCACATGGGTGGTGGCGCTGGCGTGTGGCAGCGGGCAGGGCGCACCGGCGGCCAGTTCGACGGCGGCGCGGGCGATTGCCGCCTGCGACTGTGCGCTGTGCCGGGACAGGCGTTCGATGACATGCCGGTAATGATCGCGGCTGGCGAAGTCCATGGCTGGGTAGATGCCGGCAGGATCGCTGCGCAGCACCCGTTCGACGTGGCTCATGTGCTCGACGAATTCGCGCCAGTCGCTGGTGGCGAGCAGGCGCAGGCTGGCAATGCTGTTGCTGACCGAGACCTGGTCGGCTGCCTGCTGCTGGGCATCGAGCTGCACCTGACGCTCGATGCTCAGGCCGGATTCGGCGAGCATCTGCTCCACCCAGGTCAGCGGCTGGATCAGCGCGGCGCTCTGGCCTTGCAGGCGGCGTGCGAGCTCGGCGACGAAGGCGGCGGTCATCGGCGGCTGCGAGCGCGCCATGTCGGCCAGCACCAGCACCACGCTCTTGGCGTCGCGCCCGACGGTCTCGCGCAGGCGGTCGGCCCAGTCGTTGGCCAGGTTGCGGTCGGCCCAGCTGGCCATGACCCGCGAGGCAACCCGGCGCAGGTTTTCGATCAGCGCCAGGCGCAGCATGATCGGAATGGCCCACAGCTCGCCCAGCGCCAGGGAGGTGACGCTCTGGTAGGCCTCGACGAAGTGGCTCAGGCTGTCCACGTCGACGCGCCCATCGCCATGGGCGATGGTTTCCAGGGCGATGTCATACACCCGCGGCAGCCCGCTGGACACGCCGTTGGCCAGGCGTGGCAGCTCCCGGCTGTAGCCTTTGGGCAGGTGGGTCTTGGCGATGCGGATGTGTTCTTCGACCAGGTAGTAGTTGTCCAGCAGCCATTCGGCCGCCGGCGTGACCCGTCGTGCGGTGGGCTGTTCGGCGATCAGCACCGCGCAGCTGCTGGCCAGGGTCCGTTCGTTGTCGGCCAGCCGTGCCAGCAGGGTGTCCTTGCCGCTGCGGGGGCTGAGGGCGTGATGCTGGGCCAGAAAGGTGCCGTGGGCGGCCATCTGCTCGGCGCTGAACAGTTCGGAGCGCAGGATGGCTTCGTATTCGAACTTGCGGGGTGTGGTGCGCCAAAGGCCTGCGTTGCGCAGGCTGGCGCGTGCACGGCTCCAGTAATTATCCATAAAGGCCTGTAGGTGCTCGCGTCGCGGGGTCTGGCCCCCAGTGTGGCGACACATGGCGCAGGCGTCTGTTCGCTAGCGAACACAGTGGGCTTTGTGCCCTGCAACCCGGTAGGCGCTGGCCATGCCAGCGAAGGGGCAGCGCGCACCTTGCGGCAACGGCGTCGGTGCCTTCGCCGGCAAGGCCGGCTCCTACATGGCGCCGGTAACGCCGCTCAGCTGTCGGGAAACTCGACCGACAGCAGCCACTGGGTGAACGCCTGCAGCGCTGGCAACTGCTGATAGCGCGTGGCGTAGGTGAGGTAGTAGCCACGCCCGCTGTCCACCGGCTCGAACAAGGCCACCAGCTCACCGCTGGCGATCTCGTCCTGCACCAGGATGCGTGGCACCAGCCCGATGCCGATACCGGCCACCGCCGCCTGGATCAGGTGGGCAGTCAGCTCGAAGCCCGGCCCCATGCGCATGGCCCGGTGCTGCAGGCCGTTCTGTTCGAACCAGTCGGCCCAGGCATGGGGGCGTGACACCACGCTTAGCAGAGCCTGCTGCGAGATGTCCGCCGGCGTCAGGCTGGCGTAGCCGGGCAGGGCGCCAGGGCTGGCCACCACCACCAGCGTCTCGGACAGCAGCCGATGCGCCACATGACCGGGCCAATGCCCGGTGCCGACACTGATGAAGGCGTGCATCTGATCCTTGTCCTGCTCGGCCGGGGCAATGCGCGAATGCATGTGCACCAGCACGCCGGGGTGGCGGCGGTAGAAGTCATTCATGCGCGGCAGCAGCCACTTGGAGCCGAACGTGGGCAGCACCGCCAGGTGCAGCGGCCCGTCGCCGGCCTTGTGGGCGATGGTCTGCAGCGTCGCGTTGCGAATGCGGGCCAGGGCCGCGGCCAGCTCGTGATGATACAGGGCGCCGGCGGCGGTGAGCTCGATATGCCGGCCCACGCGGCTGAACAGCGCCACCTCCAGTTGCGCCTCCAGCGCCTGCACCTGGCGACTGACCGCACTCTGGGTCAGCGCCAGTTCTTCGGCCGCCTTGGTGAAGCTGCCATGGCGCGCCGAGGCCTCAAACGCGATAAGCACCGACATGGAAGGGGTGAGTCGTCTTGGATTCATTCATAAAGCTCATGCAAAAGTCACACGAAATTCAGTTGTAGGCCCGCGCCGCACACGGGAACATAGCCCCATAAAGCATGCGGCAGACCTTGCCTGGCTGCCAAGCATACGTGTTTTGAATGTGACGCTGCGTCATATATCGCCTCAGGATCCCTTGTCATGATTGCTCTGCTTGCCCCCGACCGTGTCCCCGCCAGCCATTACCAGCGTTTTCTCGATGCACTGCAGAGCGAGGGCTTCAGGGGCGAGGTCGCGCGCGACATGGGCCTGCGTACCGTGCTGTCCACCGACAACTCCATCTACCAGCGCCTGCCCCAGGCGGCCGTGTTCCCCCGTGACGCGCAGGATGTCGAGTTGCTGGCACGCCTGGTCGCCCAGCCGCAGCATCGCTCGGTGGTGCTCACGCCGCGTGGCGGCGGTACCGGTACCAATGGCCAGTCGTTGACCGACGGGATCATCATCGACCTGTCGCGGCACATGAACAACATCCTCGAGATCAACGTCGAGCAGCGCTGGGTGCGGGTGCAGAGCGGGGTGGTCAAGGACCAGTTGAACGCCGCGCTCAAGCCCCACGGCCTGTTCTTCGCGCCGGAACTGTCCACCTCCAACCGTGCCACCGTGGGCGGCATGATCAACACCGATGCCAGCGGGCAGGGCAGTTGCACCTATGGCAAGACCCGCGACCACGTGCTCGAACTGAGCACCGTGCTGCTGGGCGGCGCTCGCCTGGACACCGCACCGATCGACAACCCGCAGTTGCAGGCCTGTACCGCCCGTACCGACAAGGTCGGCGAAGTCTATCGCTGCGCCCAGGCCATTGCCGACGACAAGGCGGCGTTGATCGAGGCGATCTTTCCCAAGCTTAACCGCTGCCTGACCGGCTACGACCTGGCACACCTGCGCGAAACCCCGGACAGCTTCAACCTCAACAGCGTGCTGTGCGGTTCGGAAGGCTCGCTGGGCTTCATCGTCGAAGCCAGGCTCAATGTGCTGCCGATTCCCAAACACTCGATCCTGGTCAACGTGCAGTACGCCGCGTTCATGGATGCACTGCGCGACGCCAAGGCGCTGATGGCGCACAGCCCGCTGTCGATCGAGACGGTGGACTCCAAGGTATTGATGCTGGCGATGAAGGACATCGTGTGGCACGGCGTGGCCCAGTACTTCCCGCCGCACCCCGACACCCAGACCCTGGGCATCAACCTGATCGAGTTCAGCGGCGACGACCTGGATGCCCTGGAACAAACCGTCGACGCCTTCATCCAGCACCTGCAGCGTGACACCTCGGTGGTGCGCCTGGGCCATACCCTGGCGGTGGGTGCCCAGGCGGTGAACCAGGTGTACACCATGCGCAAGCGCTCGGTCGGTCTGCTGGGCAACGTGCAGGGCGAGGCACGCCCGCAGCCCTTTGTGGAAGACACCGCCGTGCCGCCGGAGAACCTTGCCGACTACATCTTCGAGTTTCGCGCCTTGCTCGACAGCCACGGCCTGCAGTACGGCATGTTCGGCCATGTGGATGCCGGCGTGCTGCACGTGCGGCCGATCCTGGACATGAAGGACCCGGCCCAGGCCCAGCTGATCCGGCCGATTTCCGACGCGGTCGCGGCGCTTACGCACAAGTACGGGGGCCTGCTGTGGGGCGAGCACGGCAAGGGCCTGCGCTCGCAGTACGTGCCGGACTTCTTCGGTGAGCTGTACCCGGCGCTGCAGGACCTCAAGGCCGCGTTCGACCCGTTCAACCAGCTCAACCCTGGCAAGATCGCCACCCCGTCGAGCGTGCCGGCGGCGCGCCTGACCGAGGTGGACGCGGTAACCCTGCGCGGCGACCTGGACCGCACCATCGACGAGCGCGTGTGGCAACACTATGAAAGCGCCGTGCACTGCAACGGCAACGGCGCGTGCTACAACTTCGACCCCAACGACGCCATGTGCCCGTCGTGGAAGGCCACGCGCAACCGCATCCACTCGCCCAAGGGCCGTGCCTCGCTGATTCGCGAATGGCTGCGCCGCCAGGGCGAGGCGGGGGTGGACGTGCTGAACCTGGCGGGAGCGGGCAGGGTAACCGGTGTAGCGCAGCGCACCTGGAACTCCCTGGCGCGCCTGGTTGGGCGCAAGGACTTCTCACATGAGGTGTACGAGGCGATGTCCGGTTGCCTGGCGTGCAAGTCGTGCGCGGGGCAATGCCCTATCAAGGTCAACGTACCGGAGTTTCGCTCGCGCTTTCTGGAGCTGTACCACAGTCGTTACCTGCGCCCGATGAAGGACTACCTGATCGGCTCGCTGGAGTTCAGCATCCCGCACCTGGCGCGCTTGCCGCGACTGTACAACGCGATCATGGCCGCCACACCGGTGCGCTACGCGCTGCAGCACATGGCCGGCATGGTCGACAGCCCGCTGCTGAGCACCCATGACTTCGAAGCCGAGTGCAAGCGCTGGAACGTCAAGCAGGCAAGTGTGGGCGCCCTGGCCGCGTTGTCCGACGAACAGCGCAAGCGCAGCGTGATCCTGGTGCAGGACGCCTTCACCCGTTTCTTCGAAACGCCTCTGGCAGCCCAGTGGCTGGAGCTGATCAGCCGCCTCGGCTACCAGGTGTACCTGGCACCGTTTGCACCCAATGGCAAGCCGTTGCAGGTGCAGGGCTTTCTGGGGGCGTTCGCCAAGGCTGCGCAGTTCAACGCCAAGTCGCTGCTGCTGTTGCAGGCCTCGGGCGTACCCCTGGTGGGCCTGGACCCGGCGATGACCCTGGTGTATCGCCAGGAATACCGCAAGACCCTGGGCAACGACGGTGCCCCGACCGTGGCCTTGCCGCAGGAGTGGCTGGTGTCGGTGCTGCCAGAATCGGCAGCGGTGGTCGACGAAGAGGTCTACCAGTTCCTGCCGCACTGCACCGAAAAGACCAACGAGCCGGCGGCGATCGCGCTGTGGCAGAAGGTGTTCGAACGCATGGGGCTCAAGCTTCAGGTGCTTGCGAGCGGTTGCTGCGGGATGTCCGGTACCTATGGTCACGAGACCCGCAACGTGGCCACCTCCGCGATCATCTACCAGCAGTCCTGGCAACCGATCGTGGCCCGGCATGGGCAGGGTGGCCGGTTGCTGGCCGATGGTTATTCGTGCCGCAGCCAGGTCAAGCGCCAGGAGGGGCAGGGGTTGCAGCACCCGCTTGAGGTGTTGCTGGCGCGGGTAGCCCGGCAAGTGTGATGATGGCCTGGCCTTCCATTGACCCAAACGAGGAGCCATGACTGTAGCGACACGGCGCGATATCCCGCTGGACCTGATCAAGTGGCTGGCCATGCTGACCATGCTGTTGGATCATCTGCGCCTGTTGTGGCCCGACGCCCACGCCCTGTTCATACCCGGACGGCTGGCGTTCCCGCTGTTCTGCCTGGCGATCGCCGCCAACGTCGCGCGTTCGCGCCCTGGCCAGTTGCTCAGCCAAAGCAACACGCGCTACCTGGGCTGGATGCTGGTGTTCAGCGTGATATCCGAAGGGGTGTACCGCCCCATCAGTGCGCTGGGCACCCTCAATGTGATGTTCACCCTGACCCTAGGGCTGCTGATTGCCTGGGGCTTTCAGCATCGCAACACGCTCAGTGCTGCCTTGGCCGTGGGCGCCGCTGTCGCGGCCGCCTGGCTGGACGAGCGGCTGATGTACGGATTTCTCGGCTGCCTGCTGCCGGCGGCCCTGCTGTTGGCCATCAAGCGGCCGGGGCCGATATGGCTGGTGCCGGCCTTGCTCAGCGTGGCGGTCAATACCCGCAGCAGTTTGTGGGCGAGGGCGATGGAAGTGGACGCCTACTCACTGGCCGTACTCGGCACCGCGTTCCTTGCACCGCTGTTCGGCCTGTGGCTGTTACGCATGCCTCTCACCACCGGCATCTGGCCGGTACGCCATTGGGCGTACTGGTTCTACCCGGTGCATCTTGGCGCGCTGCAGGTCATACGCAAACTTATGTGAGTGCCGGGCCTTGCGTTGCACTTGCGAGTACTGCGCAAGGCTAGGCATCATTCGCGCCTTCTTTTTATTCGGTGACAAGGACCGTTCGCATGCCCATCTACCTCGCAGCAGAGCAGGAACTCATCGTAGGCCAAGCCACTGTAATCGAGGCGCCCGCACAGGAGGGGGCCTTTGTTGTGGTGTTCGAGGACGACGAGGAGACCGGCTACTTCTATGCACTTGACACCACCGCTACCGATAATCCGATTCAGGATGCGTTGCACATCTACAACGTGGACGAGGTAACTGATCGGCAAAAGCCTTCGACAGTGAAGGTCGGCTGGTCCATGGACCATAGCAAGGCGGTATTGCTGATCAACGATCGCCCTCATGCCGTGTTTGATTTCACGGGCAAGCAGGGCTATTGCCATACGGCATTTCCACCACCTGTGGGTAACGGCTGGTCGGAGCAGGGCCATGAGTGGAATGACGATGCGCTGAAATTGTTTGCCTGATGAGTCAGCAAATTGACCAGGAGGGGGCAGGGTACAGGTAGGCGTGACCAGCGGCTTCCCACATTTCAATATAACTCAACTAAATAGTCCTTTAGTTGAGTTATAAGAAAAGGCTAGTTTAGCGGGGAGCAGGGGCACCCTTGAACCGCTGCGAATGCAACCTCACGAACGCTACTAGAAGAGACGCATTTTTGCAGCAACTTCGACGGTTTTACTGAGGTTGTAGCCGACAACGCGCCACTGTTCGTTTTCTTCAGCCAGCAGCACAGCCTCGGTGACGGTGAGGTTCGAAAAGGCCGATTGGGTCTGAACTGCAGCGTAATGCCCAGGCGGCGCATCAGGCAGCTGTTTGGTGAAGGTGATCTGTGCTCGATCACGTTGCTTCAACTCGCCCAGGCCCATGCGCAACGTCCCGATGCCTTTTACCCAGTTCGACTCGGTCGTGGTTGCCTTGAGCGCGGAGCCCGCTGTGGCCCAGGTCATGTCGGTTCTTCCGGCATCGAGCAACATCAGGAACTGCACAGCGGTATCGACCACCAGGCGTTGCTGTTGCGCAGAGCCTGGATCGGAGACTACGACTGCGGACGCCTGTGTACCGCTGGCGTTTGTGTTGAATGAAACATCGCAACCGGCAATCAGTAACAGGCTGCTTAGAACGGCGAAACATTGCTTCATGCAAAAACCTCGAAGGTTGAGGGGTCCAACGGACGAATGTGGCGTCCAGACGTTTAAAGGTGGCTCTTGTAGCTCATCAGGTACTCGGCATGGCCTGTCTGCGGATCGATCTGCTCTTTGACCACTGTAAAACCCTGGGACTGGTAAAAAGCGATGCTGCGTGAATTCTCCTTGTAAACCCCCAGGCTCAATTCGGTGCGCAACGATTTGACGTGTTCGAGCAATTGACGACCCAGCCCACGGCCTTGCTGGTCAGGGTCCACGAACAGTGCCGCCAGTTGGTTGTCCAGCAACGAGCAAAATCCCTGAACGGCGGATTGGTCTTCGATGACAATTGTCTGTGATGCAGGGATGTAGAGTTCGCGCATTGCCACGACATTGGATTGCCAATACGACGCGTCGATAAAGTCATGGGCCTTGATCGAAGCGCGTAACCAGATGTCGAGGACGCGTTCCATGTCTTGCGGTTCAAATGTTCTTACCATGTCGTCCCTTGAAGTGCGTGCAAGCGGTGCAAAGCTTGTGAGTATGCCGCAAAGCGATTCGTGGTGGGAAAGCACGGGGAGCTCAGGGTTGAAATCTGGCCTGGCGTAGTCTTGAGCGGATGATACGTAAGTACGCATAATGTATATTATGTTAAAACAGGACGTTCCGTAAGCGTTGCATTTTGTGTCCGTTTCCACTAACCTCCGTTGAGATTTTCATAAAACCCCGTTCCTGAAAAATCAAGCACTTACCCGTCCCTACCTGTACCACCTTCCTGCCTCCGATTTCACAAACCACCGTTCAACGTGACCGCTATGGCTTGCCTTGGGTACAGAGTAATCATCTGCTAAACCTACTGGATATCCTCTGCATAGTAGCTCGGTTGCTGTCCAGATATGCGGCCATTCATCCCATTTCCTATCTTCCCGCCATACGCTCATTGGCGGGCAAATCAAGAGACACGGTTACCTTCTAATGATCAGGTGGCCGCTCGACTTGATGCGCTCGATCCTAGCTTCAATCCATTTTTGAACACTTGGTATGCGCACAGATATGTCAACTGGATAGCTTTCAGCTGGAATCCGCAAAGACCAAAGCACCTGTACTACACGTGCGCCATGGCGCTCGAAAAGATGCTCAACTGGAGCTTCGCTAACGAGGTTTCAATGATCGACTGGACTCGTGAGGACTTTGTGCGCTATGCGGATTTCGTTGCCAAGCCAGACCCTAGTTGGTGCGCAACCAGCAGGCAAGCACGCTTCATCCCCAGCGTGCAACGAGGGTTCCGTGACTGGGTCATAAACCCAGATTGGCTGCCGTTTGACGTTTCGCGCGCCGCTGGAGCGGAAAATGAAATCGATGGAAATGTCTGGAAGCGTGAGATCAGAATCGTCACTCAGTTCCTAAATTACTACCTCAAGGACGTCGGTACGAACCGGCTGAACGTGGCCAAAGCACCGCTGTCTCATCTTCTTCTCAAGCATCCTACAGCTAGAGAGATCATCAGCGACGTCGAGATGACCTGGATTATCCGGAATCTGGAACGGCTTTTACCCAGTAGTGACTTCCAGTCGATCGAGCTATGTCTCACCATTGCCAGGTATTCTTCACAGCGTTTGGATCGTGTGATTGGCTCATCCACCAACCCGGGTCGTCTGGATCAGTTCGTCCTCGACGAAAGCGGTAGATGGCTGGAGCGGAATGCCGACGGTGTGGGATGGAAAAGGCTCTCAGTGGAATTCGATGAAGTATTCGCCCGGTACTTGCATTATCACAATATTGATAGCAGCCATTTGCTTCCAGCCTTACCTATTTTCCCGGTAGAAAATGCGAGGGGTGCGCTTGGGCTTAAAAAGCTCGGAGTGATTTTAGCTGGAGCGAGGGAGATGTTGGGGCAGTTGGCGGATGCCTCAAACTCAGCTGAAATTCGCGGGGCAGCAAGGAAGTTCCGAGGGCTGACGGTCGTTGCCTTCCTGAACTCGACCGCCCAGCGCAAGTAATCTTTACAACCAAAAATGGGCGTTATGTCCCCTACCCCCACCCTGTCTGATTTGTGGGCGAGACCTGAGGAGCGACGCTAGCTATCTCGGGTGGGCGTGGCTCTTCGAGCACGGCTGCCGTGAATCAAGCAGCTCGCTGGGCGACTTGAGGCTGGACGTCTTTGGGATGCTCTAGCTTTGAATGACGCACCAAAGTGCTCCACCTACGTCAGGAAGCCTAGGCAAGAGCGCCGTGATGAGTAGGAGTCAGCGGGCGTGTGGCATGGGATCACGGGCCAAGTTATCACGCAGATATCAAGCCTGCTGTGATCGACTCGCACCCTCTTCCAAGGAATTAGCCAGCTCATCGAGGGCTTCACGCAAATGGATATCTTCCTGCGTGTCTCCAGAATGAGGCTGGAAGCTACGCGCATGTTTGATGAGCGCCTCAAGATTTTTGCTGCTGAGTGCCAGCTCGAACGGCACGGGGAAGTCTAGCGCCAGCTCACCAACACGATCAAAGAAAACAGGCACTACGCGAGTCTCACTGTACCCCGCATTTTTTGGAGAACCTAGCAGGTACCCATAGCAACAATTGCTTCTAACGGCCACAACCATCAGCAATTTATTGGATTCGCGGCTCTTCTCCTCAACCCAATTCTCAAAGAAGCGGGGGGAGCCGGTGGAATCAGAAATGAGTCCATCTAGCTCTTGAATTGACTTGGGCCACACATTGTCAGTCCATTCCACATCATCAGATACAGGAACTAGCAAGCAATGCCCTCCCCTCAAGTCCGCGATTGTCTTGCTCTGGGAAAATGTGACAGGGAGGGGGTCGACCTCGCCAGGAGGTACGAAAAGCAGCGTGCAACGCATTTGCTTGCCGCCAGCGAAACTGACCGCTATCCGAATTTGCGTAACCCCATCAACTTGGGGAAGCTCAGCATGGGTACAGCCAACATCGAAGGTTTCTTCAACCCCCCGATGCCGCAAGCAAAATCGGGCCCACTCATGGTTTCTAGCCCTGCCCTGGTCGTGAGAAAAGCCAGGTTCAATAGTTGGCTCACTGGGCAATCCGGCTGGCCTCGTCTGTGTATTTTTCAATCATGAGAAGCGTTACTTCGTGATTGGATCATCGCGTGGCTCTGAGGTCAGCGGATCAATCAGGCCAAAAGCATCGTTTCCATCAGCAGCAATACCCGTGATCAATCCTGTCGAGCAAAGCCTTCACCCTCAGATATTCAGCCTCATTGCGTACACATTCCAGAGCTGTTAAACCACCGAATTCGATCCGAGGGCGAGCCAACCAGACATCCGCCTTGGCTTTGCTACCAAGCACCTGCTCGGCCTGACGTTGAATCAGCTCCTCAAAATTCATGCTTCTCCAGTGGCGCATACAGGTTAAGTAGTAGATGGATTGCGAGCGGCCTACTCTGTACAACGAACGGTTTACTGCCCATCAAACCAGAGCTATCCCTGGCAGTGCCACTCATTTGACTATACGAGATCGATTGGAACCACGCAAACGTGGCCAAGTTCGCTGACCACCTGCCGCTTTACCGGCGGGAGAAGATCTTTGGCCGAGCTGGCTTGGCCATCCCACGCTCGACACTGGCTCAGTGGGTGGGCCAGGCCGGCATGCAGTTGCAACCGCTGGTGGATGCACTGCGGGAGGCGCCAGGGGAAAAAGCGTTGTTTAGTGCGATGTGATGGAGGCAGTCGTGGGCCTAGTCATGGAGAGTATCGAGGTCTGTCCTGCTCTTCTCGGCCTCACTCCATAGGACATGAAACTCGTCTAGTAACCCGGCGCCGAATGCTGGCGCGAGAAGCGCCGCGCGAGCTGTTCGAGCTACATGCCGAGATCGAGCGCGTCACACACTGGTTTTAACCTGGTTGAGCTGGGCGCGGCGCTCTTGTTTGGCAGCGTACGTTACAGCTTTCTTGATCTCCGAGGAGGCACCTCTGCTATCGGGGCTAGTCCGTGAGCCGTCGAAGACCACATTCGGAACCAGACCAGTCAGCACCTCACGCATCACCCAATGCAGTTGAGTCGAGGTCTCGCTCTTGCGTTTTGCCCGCGAGATCCTCATGCAGGCCTTTCGACACTGATCCACCGCGGATTCTGGAAGGAAAACGACACCCTCGGTCTCGGATGTGTCTGCGTTAGCAGTGATGATGAGGGTATGTGCGTGCGGTACTAGCCTTAGGCCCCGCCACAATGGGGCGAGTTGCCTGACAAGGCCCAAGCCTTCATCACAGGAATCAAACAGCTTGTCCGGGAGATTCAGCTCAATGTGAAGCTGCGCGCTGTCGGGGTTGTCTGGGACATCGTCAACCTGGCTCGTCTCGTAGATGATGCATTTCACATTGCCGTGCTTTGGGGTTCGATAACGTTGAGTATGCGGCTTTGTATAGATTGGGTACATGGTCACCCAGTCGGGCTCAATCGTGGCCAGCAGGTGCCATTGGTCTTCCGGTAGAGAACGCCACGTCTCAGTCCGTAGCTGTTCGAAAATCTGCAAATAGAGGTTGGCGGTGAAGCCATTCTCCGTGGGCCGTCGGACAAGATTGAAGCCAGGTGTAAGTACATCTTGTTCATCTCGAAGAATCTCGGGCTGTTGCTCAGTTTCCGACATGATCTTCCTCTTGTTCTGGTGGCTCTGGGGCGCATCTTAGCGGTTGCGCCGATCCTGCTGGATAAATCCAAAAGGGTACATTTGTACTCTTTGGAACAATGACCGTAAACGCATGAGCAAGGCGCGTTGACGATAGCTCCCACTCTGCAGCGAGCATCGCCCTAGATGAATGCTCGGACAATGTATCCGCGTTAACGTGAAAGCGTGCCAGGGCGGAAAAATGCTCGTACAACGATAACTTGGCTGCCGTCGAAAGGCCCTGAATTTAGCCTTTGCAGCCAAAGCAAAAGCTACAACCCTCTAGTCAACGGCCCCCAAAAATCCGATCATCGTTTTTTCCTCCAGAGCACGACTCCTGACATGCTTCACTCATTTAGGCAGAGTAAAAGTCATCTCTACCGGCGTTACTTAGGTCACCGTGATGAGGGAGAGAAGCGTGTCTGTGAAGAAGACGAAATCACCTCTCTGATTATCGGCCCATTGGACTATCTCGCCCCAGAAGCGAGTGGAGCGTTTTGGAGGGCTTTAGTTGAGCGTGATCGCTGCGACGATCTTGACTTCCCTGAAGGGCCTGTCAGCTATCTGAAAATGGACTTTTGGCCAAGGCGAGTGGTGGAGCCTGACCTGCTTGTTGAGCTGAGATGGGCCTCAGGCGAGCGGCGGATAATCGTCGTCGAGTTCAAGTGGCGTGCGTCACTCGGGAAGGATCAATTGCATCGCCAGTGGAACGAGTTTTTGACTCGTGACGAGCGCGAAGTAGCGTTGCACCTCTTCATTGGGCCTGAGTTGAGCGTGGGCCTCAACGCACTGGGTCAAGAGGACATCTGGAATGACCGCTTAGTCTTGCGGTCTTGGCTGAATGTACTCGAAATTATGAACAGATTGGATTGTTCGAGCTATCCAGGGTTGGACAGGTGGCGCTCGGACGTCACCAGCTTTCTCAGCAGATTGCACATCAAACGCTTTCAGGGCTTTCAGCAGCTTTCGCCAGTGCAAGCCCCCCATACAAGCCATGCATTCTGGAACCCCTTGAACGGGTTCGAAAATCTAGCCCCGCCCGTGCTTCCCTTATTTAGCGCCAAGGCAAATCATATTTTTTGGAGCTCCCCGTAATGTCGTCGCCTGCAAACATCGGAAATTCGATAACCGACGCGGTTAATTTTGTGGCGCGACTCGGCGGCGAGTGCGAGAGGCTGACTGATCTGATCAAGCAGGAAGTCAGTCGCGCTCTTCTGACACCTGATCTCGCCAAACGCTACAAGGCCAACGGCGCTTGGATCGATGTCAGTGATACGGATGAGCATGGTTGGGTGTGCACCGACGTTGGAATTTCCCTACCAATAGCCGCAAAGCCAAAACGGTTAACGAGTAGCTATGTGGTCATTCAGATCAGCCTCACTGGTGTAGGGATTGAGGCTCTCGGTAACCATGAACCTTTGGTGCATATCGGCCAATGGGGCCATCCAATCGATCTTGAAGAGATTCAGATGGGATTTCCCTGTGATCTCGACAGCGGATATGAGCTCAGCCTTGAGGAGGGTCGGCTGTTCAAGTGGGTGCACTCGGGGTATGAGACCGAGTGGTGCTACAGCGTACGTTTAACTGATCTCAATTGTCCGGATGATGTGAAAATCAACATCATTGACCCGCTCAAATCTTTGCTTTTAGGGTGCGATGTCGCCCAAGCGCTATCAGGTACTGCTGCCGTGCAGTACGTTGAGGTGGTCAGTAATGAGGGCCAATATCGCGTTATTCCACGTTCCTGAGGCAGGGCGCCGGCAGGCGCCCATATCCGACCACAATTGGGCTTCCAAAGGCGCGTCAGGCAGGGCCACACATCACGACCTTGTCGATTGATTTGCTTCGTTCTCCGCGATCAGCGCTACTCCCCTATCGAGCAGCTCTTTCAAAAGACCCTCCCGGGACAGCGTCGACTGAGTCGCGTGTTGAACGATCCCGGCGGCAGAGGCAGCGGCCAACCGTCGAGCTTGGACACGCTTGTGAGTGGGGATTTTCTCGACGCCGTCACGCCCGTGGATGAAAGCACTTCGCAGGTCAAACAGGTCAGCATAAAGGCTCGCTGCTTTAGCATCGTCCACAATGGCTGCCAGCCTTGCCCCTACCCGCTTGGTGGCCCCCCATTTCTTAAGCTGAGGTTCCCGGGCTCGCTGATGATGATCTGCTTGAAGTCCCAAGGCGGCCTCAATCGTAGTCAAATGAGCCATGAATTCGTCAATTCCATCGGAGAGGAATGAATCGCCCCTGGTTTCCTAGACACTCTCCAAGCTCAGAAAATAGCGTTTCTCATACTCTACCGGCGACAGCTGATTGTTGAAGCCATGCCGACGTTTTACGTTGTAGAACATCTCGATGTAATCGAACACATCACTACGAGCATCTTCCCGCGTGGTGTAGATTTTCCGCCTGATCCGTTCCCGTTTCAGAAGTTGGAAAAAGCTCTCGGCCACGGCATTGTCATGACAGTTGCCTCGGCGACTCATGCTGGCAACCAAATTGTTCGCCTTCAAAAAGCTGCGCCAATCGGAACTGCTGTATTGGCTGCCCTGATCGGAGTGAACCATCACCTCCTGTTTCGGTTTTCGCCTCCAAACCGCCATCAATAACGCATCAATGGCCAAATCACTGGTCATCTGCGACTTCATTGACCAGCCAACGACCTGACGAGAAAACAGATCCAGCACCACTGCTAAATACAGCCAGCCTTCGTACGTACTAATGTAGGTGATGTCGGTGACCCAAACCTTGTTGGGTTCTACGACATCAAACTGGCGCTTCAGCAAGTTGGGTGAGGCGATTGCTGGCTTAGCGCCGTACTTTCCAGGGCGACGTCGATAACCTGACTGAGAACGCAGACCTTCAAGACGCATCAGCCTTGCCACACGATGACGACCACAATCCTCGCCGGCCTCGCGCAGATCGTCATGGATTTTGCGATAGCCATAAACGCCGCCGCTCTCCAACCATGAATGCTTAATCAAACCCAGCAGTCGCTGGTCGTCTTTGGCTCGTAGAGATTGCGGCTCAGCCAGCCAGGCGTAATAACCGCTGGGATGGACTTTTAGCGTCAGGCAAAGCCGTCGAATCGAATACTCGTCCGCGTGCTGCTTGATAAAGGCGTACTTCAGCCGCACTCCTTGGCAAAGTACGCGGCGGCCTTCTTTAAGATGTCTCTCTCTTCCGTCACACGCTTGAGTTCAGCGCGTAGCTTGCGCAACTCGGCCTGCTGATCATCATCTTGCTGACGCTGCTCTTGGGGCTTGCTGTAGACCTTGATCCAGGCGTAAAGGCTGTGCACGGACATGCCCAGACGCTGGGCGACATCGGCAACAGGTTTGCCTTTTTCGGTCACTTGCTTGACCGCTTCGATCTTGAACTCTTCGGGGTAACGCTGACGACTCATGGCACCTCCTATTTGGGCCTCATTATGAGGCTTGGAGGTGTCTACGAAACCAGGGGCGATTCATTTCAGTCTCGTAGTCGTCCTTGATGCGCTGCACCAGCGTGTCGACTTGCGATCGAGTGTGGGCATAGTGGAGCGCGCTGGCGTACTCGCCTTTCTTCTCCTGGAGGACGTAGATCCGAAAAAGCGTCTTGGCGGGGTCGACTGCCCCGCACTCGATCGCGTCAATCCAATTCGAAAAGGTCTTCCATAGATCGACAGAGAAATTTGCAATGGGGTTCGTGACCAAACCGCTTTTGGATTGTTCGAGTAAGCGCGTACCGTCGGGCCGGAGGACGTCCACATTATCCAACACTTCAAGTGCCACGAAGGAGCCACGGGGCGCTTCGCAGAGGTGGAGGCACATTCGCGTGGCCTGCAGCGAGTAGCCGAGGTACGAACCTGGCCTGCTGGATTTCAGTAGCGGACTTTGCATTTCCGTTGGGGTGGTTGGCGAACCCATTGCGCGTTTCTCATCCCTGCCTTCACGTAAGACTTACGGCCCTTGCGATGACTACACCGCTCCTGGATTTGAAGCGAGACGTCCAAGCAAAGCAAGGCGCTGGACGATTTCAAATCGCCAGCATGGTAGCGCAGCTGGGAGAGAATTTGAAACCAGCCCCCTTCCCCCACATCATTTGCCAACACGCGGCCAAGCCTGCCTTTGCCAGATCATCTGCCATCGTATGGCGGTAACTGTCGACCTAACACCCTACCTCAGGCAGATTACGGGTTTAGATAGCTACCATTTGCAGAACTCGACTCACACTCACCCTTTCCTGACTTAGCTGAAGACCAAAATGAGCGCGCTCCTCCTTCACGCACCTCAAAATCAAGCTTTCCTGGCAGACGTTGGCAAGTACATCGCAGAGCTTGAAGGTTGCATCAAGCGACATTCCTTTTTCACCGCAGCCCGGGCTGAGGGTCTGCTGTCAGCTCGTGATAGTTGCGCCTTTTTCACTGAATGCATGGCGGCGTTGGAAAGCGCGTTCGCAGCCGACCTAAATTCCTATTCGACAATGAGGTGGATGTACTACCTACGCCGGTTACCACACAGGGTATTCGAAGGTGAACTGGCTTCCACTGCTCCTAATGCGCGGGCATTGATCGAGGTCTATGCCAATCGTAGCGGCAAAGCCGAACCAGCGACTCATGGAAGCCGAGGCTTCGTATTTCCGGTCAACGAAAGCACCCTACGACACATCGCGCGCTTTATAGCCTTCATCACAATCATCTATGACTTGCAAGTTGGATTCCGGTTGGCGAGTAAAGGGTACGACTATGCATTCCCTCCCACTTCCTCACGAACGCCAAGGACTGGGTCGGTAAGGGGCCCCCTAACCCATACACCAATGGCCAGCCCTGCCCCTACTGTCCTGCCTCAGCGCGTGGAAAACGCGCTGTTGGAGTCCGCAGTCCGAATCTATGATCAGCGCCACGACCGCCATCGGCGCACGTTCCTTGGTGCAGTGATGAGCCAGACAGGCCTGGCCCATGATGAATCTGCAACAGCTGATCATGCCCCAGAGCTCGACGTTTCCTGTGCTTACTGGGGGTTGCTCAGCGAAGAGGTCTCTATTTCCCCTCAGCCCTTTCTTGAGGGCCACGCCCATGCTGTCCACTTCGGTGACGATGGGAAAATGATGGCCAGGTTTGGCCCGAGCACTCTAGATCTAAGTCGCATTTTCGAGCTCTACCGATTACCCGCGATGGCGGAAGTAGGCGTGGACACCCACACCTCACTGTGTTTGATTGTGCTAATGCTCGGTGGGCGCTGGCTGCAGCGCAGCCGTTACTCAGTGGTTCGCACCATGGAGCTTGGTTACTTCATTACTAAGCTTGAGCACTGGAGCACTTTTGGCAAGGAAGAGTATGCGGCAGTGTGCAACGAAATCAGAGCGGCTCTCCCACAGTTTGTGGCCCCTGCCGACTTCAGCGCATTCCGCAATGGTTGCGCAACATTCAAGGGAGAGGTATGGCCTACAGCACACGGAGCCCCGGCAAAAGCAACCAACGACTACATGTGCATCGACATGTGGGCTGCCTCCATGGGTTTCCTGGCATGGCTGCAGTTCCCCAAGGTGCAGGGTAACGTTGCGAACACGCGCGCAACCAGGTTCGAGGACGTTGTTCAGGATGCAATTGATCGAACGCGATGGGGGCGTAGTCAGCACAGCGCAATGAGACAGCGCACGCTCCGAGTCCAGGGCAAAAACCTGACCGATATCGACGCAATTGGATCGTATAAAGACGCCCTTCTTATTGTTTCTTGCAAAAGCATCCCCTACACCCGCGATTACGACCAAGGAACTCATAGAGCCATCCGGAATGCTGCGTCAACGGTGGATCAAGGCGTCGAGTTATGGAGTGGAATCGTCAACACACTCACGGCAAATCCTAAGGGCGACAATTTCGATTTCTCGGGCTACAAGCGCATCATTGGCGTGCTCTGTACTCCATTTGCGGTCTATACAAGCGATGCGAAGGCTCTGTCCATGACAGTGGACGAGTTGCGGTGGGCGTCCTCGTTGGACGAACTCATGAATTTTCTTGAGGGATAGCCCAGTGTTCCGTCCTGGCGAGGCAGGGCATCTCATGTCAGCGCAAGGGATCGACGACGGTGGCCAGCGGCGTTGCTCCACTGCCAAACGCAGCGACATGAATTTCGCTTATTTGGTTGCTGGATGATGCTCAAGGATGTGCCTGGCTACTAAAGCAAGCGCAGCACGTGACTACCGAGGCTGCGACGCTGATGAACCGCGGCTTCACTGATCACAAAATCGTGATGCCGCGCTTCGACACACGCGTGAAAACCTACGCCTTGATCGTGACGCAGGTTTTCGACGCGGTGTTTGCTTCATCTCTGTGAGGTATGACTAAGGCTGGCGAGCGAGATAATGCGATCTGCTCGCGCCAGCACCGGCGCATCGATCATCCGGCCATCCATCTTGAACGCCCCCGGTTGATTCACCGCGGCCTCACGGACACGACGTGCCCAGTCCACTTCTTCGATAGCAGGTGCAAGGCTTTCGTGTATCACGCGGATCTGGGACGGATGGATGCAAAGCACGCCGCCGAACCCCATCCCGTGGGAGTTCTTCACTGATGCTGCCAAACCGGAGACATCCGCGATAGCTGGGTAGACACCATCCAGGGGCGGCGCCAAGCCATTGAGCTTCGAGTGCAAGATAACGCCGGCGCGCAGCGTATTGAGCATACTCTGTCCGCCTTGAGTGCCCTCCTCCAACGCCAGATCCACGGCCATGTCGATCGAACCAAAGCAAAGGCGCTCCACGCCTGGCGTTGCGCTCAGCAGTGACAGTGTTGCAGCCCCCATGGCGGTTTCAATGATCAGCCAGAGCGGCTTACCGCACTCAGACAGCTGCATCACGAGAGAAGGGTCTTCCGCCTTCGGTAGCATGATCCCCGCCACACCTGGTTCGCGGCTGCAGAATTCAACGTCCGCTTGGTACTGGACATGCCCAGTGCTGTTGATCCTGACCCACACTCTGGCCTCAGGATTCTGCAGCAAGAATGTCCGTAGCGAATCGCGGGCACCCGCTTTCGCGCCTTCTTCGACGGCGTCTTCGAAATCGATGATTACTTGGCCGGCGCCGGCGGCCAGGGCTTTGGCGAATCGCTCCGGTCGATCACCAGGAACGAACAGTGCCGACCTGACGATTTGAGTACCACGGTCAATCTGATCCATGAAGCTAACTCCAGAATGTATGGCTGGTTACTCGAACGTCACTTGGCCGGTCTGGCTGATGCCATTGCCCGTGGCCGCCCACACTTGAGCAACACCAGGGGACTCGATGAGACCGCCGACCTCAACCGTCTGATCTGAGATGATCGGTTGCACGCCTTTGAACGCAAAGCTACGTACAACCGCGTCTGGCTTGGCCTTGGTGAAGGTGCGTAGGACAAGCGTGACAGTCAGTGGCCCGTGCATGACCAGGCCCGGGTATCTGGATGCACACAGTGCCATACGGAGCCGCGAAGACCTGAAAGGCCACACGTTTCTGAATTACATTGACGAGCTGGCTTTAGCCAAAAATATTCCGTCGCCCTCGGCGCTCATTGAACCCCGCAAAATTTCGGTTCGCAGCACAAGTATCTTGGCTCAAAAAACTGCCGCAGAGTCGGGCGCTGGGCTTGTGATACTTCCAAGCTATTTAGTATCTCAAGAGTCTTCATTGAGGTCGGTCCTGACACAGGACGTTAGCTTTGCGAGAACGTATTGGATGATGAGCCATACTGATCTGTTGAATACGGCCCGCATTCGATCAACATGGAACTATCTGCGTGATGCAGCTCACGAAGATAAATCGTTTCTCACTGGCGCGCAGACATTAATTCCTTGACACGATGCAGTGCGTGCTAAGCATTGCGATCGCTATCGACCGAAAAGCCGATGTCGTTCGGACTTCCGACATCATTGTTCACCACCACGCGCTGCCAGAGCGAATTTTAGCTTTCGCATATCGCAGAAGCGGTACTATCCCCTTCGACTATCGGTTGGCTGACACCTTCAATGATCATCAAGTCCGCATGGGCATGATGATCGCGGTGGCTCTTGGCGGATTGATATTCAGGAGAGTTGTAGCACTCAAGCGCCTGGTCAAGGCTGTCGAATTCGATGACCACGTTCCGCGCACGCTCTGTGCCCTCAAGGCCCAATGTCCGACCTCCTCTTGAAAAATACACTAGCACACCATTCGGGAGCGTAGCCTGGTCGCTTATGCAGAGTCAGTGTGCGTAAATGCACAGTGCGATCGTCAAAGGCGGCGCGCACGGAGCTAGACCTCCTCAAAATCTTACTAATGATGACATGATGCAATGCGAAAATTTGAATTATTCACCAAGCAATAAGCTCTCGAATATGCAATGATTATTCACCACCACATCTGGGGCCTTACCAAGCTCACTAAGTTCTCTCATCCCTTGAACCATATCTTTCGAGAGAGAACCCGAATGTTCGATATGACTAAGTATTTACCGGCGAAATGTGGCGCAGGCCGAGAGACTGGTCAGTCTTACTGATATTTTTCGCCACATGACATTCGATATGCATGTGGGTTCTACACAAAGCCACGCACCGTTCATTTGATTTTTGGCTCTCATTTGAACCTTAGCTGGGACGACGAAAAATTTACGCGTAACAGTGGATGTTCTTGTAAACTGAAAGCTTTCTCATAAGAGGTGTCATATGTCCCGTCTCGCCGAATTCAGAAAACTCGAACAGCAGCTCGCTCAGCAGCTTGCGGAACTTGAGAGCCTCAAGAACGATGACGGCCTCAAGAAAGAAATTGAGTTCGAGACCAAGCTCCGAGACCTGCTGGGCGAATACGGTTTCAGCTTGCGCAACGTCATTGATCTGCTGGATCCTGCAGCACCACGTCGCGCTGCTCCTGCCACCGAAAAATCTTCCCGCAAGCCTCGGCAGCTCAAGATCTATAAAAATCCACACACCGGTGAGCGTGTGGAAACGAAGGGCGGGAATCACAAAACCTTGAAGGAATGGAAATCGCAGTACGGTGCTCAAACAGTAGAGTCGTGGTTTTCCCCCTGACATACGAAGAAGTGTCTACGACGCATTGATCAAAAGGGCAGCACTTCGCTGCCCTTCTGCGTAATCAGCTTGAAATTGCCATGAGCTGTTCTAGCCCGACCCCTTCCTGGGGCAGCCAGAACCCCTCGCTCCACAGATCGTTGATTTGCTCGGCGAGTTCGGGAAGCCAGGACGTGGATAAATCCTGATAATCGCGTGGTAGCACCTCGGAGGCCCTACGCCGACCGATCCTTAGCAGCATCTGGTAAAAGCCGATGCTGGGGATCAGTTGAAGCTGATGCAGACGATTGAATTTGAGGGGTATGTTAAATCCTTCGGGATCTACATCCCCAAAATATTCAGCGCCCTGCGCTTCGCGTTCACGCATGACCTCCAGCAGAGCCAACCCTGAAGCGCAAATGGTATTTCCACCGCCGTAGATGACCGCGCTGTAGCGTTTGGATTGCTCATTCCATTCCCCTAGGCTCCAGAAAGTGTGATGGTTCTCGACCACGAGCACTGGCGACCCGATAGCATCAGCGGGCCGATAAGCGAGCGGATGCTCAACACGCATCGCTCCGATGACGCTCAGGGGCATTCGGCCACCAAAAAGAGCTCCATTGCGTACGCGGGCATCTAAATACTTCTCGTCGCCGAAAATATCCAGCGATCGCTCCCGCAGAGGTACCTGCAGGAAACGACCTCGACGCTTGATGAGCCACTCGTTGATCATGAACGCAGTAGCCTGCTCGCTGAGCGATAAACTTGGCCAGAATCCGATCTCCGGAAGCCATGAAACACTGTTGTATTTGGCTGTCTCTTTTAGCTTGCCTTCACGCACCAGGGTTATGAACAGGGGCATAGGTGGGTTGCCGAACCTTTCAAATCCACCACCCCCTGGAAGGCGCAGTAACCCTTGAGCCTCACCCAAGCGCAGCGCTACGAGCAATTGGCTATCCCGATCCGGCGTTTCTACCTGCTCCGGATAGGCAGCAAGCCAAACGGTTCGCAGAGCCGGTAGCGTCACGCGCTTGCCGGGTTCCTGCATCAACATTTCTAGGAAACCAGCACCCATGATCACAACGCCACGTCAGAAAAAGTGGCCTTGGCCATTTCGATATGCGTGCGCTTGGTCTTACTGTTAACGCCTGCTTTGCGGAGCCGGATGATGCGTCTAAATCCTTCGAGAATGTTAGCGTCCGCGTTTGCCGTGAAACAAATCAGCTGGATCCCCAGGCTTGCGGCCAGTTTTCGTTGCGCATCGATGAGTGCTCGTGTCTGCACGTTTGCGAACGGATTGTCCAAGAGCAATGGCCCGCCCCCGCCACGCTTGGCTTGTACCTGCGTGCTCACGCGCATATGGCTCACGAGCATGTAGAGGAACGTTGCGATTACAGTCCCTTGGCCGCCCGACTTTTTCATGGCATTCACAGGCTGGTACTGGAAATCGATGTTTTGCTCCATTTTCAACATGAACAAACCAAACGTTTTGTCATTGGTGAAACGCAACAGGCATTGCGTAATGATGTCGGCCCCACTGCCAGGGACTACACCACTTTCGATCTGGCTATTCAGGTAGTGACGTATTTCAAGCTTACGCTGCTCCGAACTCTTACCGGAGAGGTTCGCAGACATTCTCAGGATCTCTTTGCCGCTCACGTAGGGGGTACCCACCGGCATGGTAATTCCTGACGCGTACTTCACCAGCGAGCTCGCTGACGTCGTCTGGTTGTAGACTTCCGTCACACAGTTTTCAAAATCAGGAGTCATTTCGTTCAACTGATCCGTGACCGAGGCCACTCGATCGTGGATCATGTCCTCCAGACGATCATGGTCTATACACGCCTTCTCAAAATCGTCCTGGCTGATGTGCAACGAAACCTCAGGCTCCACAGCAATGAATTCACTGTGAGTGGCTACCCTGACGAGATTTCGATGGGCGTTGCTAGTCTCGATGTTGCAGTTCTTCACTGAGGCATCTCGCGCAGTCCGCGTTTCGAGCAGTGCCCGCACCCGCTCCTCAATACTACCCTCCAACTGAATCAGCTTGGGCTCGTCACTGCTGGCAGGAAATGCGGAAGCCAACAGGTTGACCTGGATGACCAGAGCATCCTTGCGCTTTTCCTCAGCAGCATTATCGATGCGGTGCTGGCTGATCTGTCGACGAAGACTATTTGCTTCTTCGGATCTCGCCTGTGCAGCAGCCAACTCTCGCTCGATGGCGATAGGAAGCTCGACCTGATCAAGCTTGTCCATCTCATCCGAAGCCTGTTCTGGCGCGTGCTCGCGGATAAAACTATCCAGACGCGCACCCGCCTCACCGGCTTCATGAACAGCCCGCTCCTTCTCGTTATCAAGCCGGGCATTCAGCTTTTTCTGGCTGTCGATTTCTGCGCCGATATCCAACCCACTCTGCGCGATCTCTGTGATTGCAGCGTCATCTTGATGTCCATACGTCTTACGATACTGACTGACCAGCTGCGTTACTCGCTCACGCAGGTCGTTCAATTGATACCCAATCAACCCGAGTTTTTGGCCTTCTTCTGCAGTGAGCATCCTGAGCGCATTCGAGTACAGCGTACGCAGTACGCTGAGTTCATACCCGCTCTCTTCAATACGAGCAGCTGCATCGAAGGCGGCGTCATATCGTGCGATCAGACCAAGCTCTCGCTGCAGATCTGCAACGGTCGCAACTACGTCTACCAAATCCAGGCGCACTTCTTCCAGCTTGGCCTCCTGAACGCTTTCATCCGCCTTTAGCTGCTCCAAGAACTGCGCAACTTCGCCCAACTCACTGTTGATCACTGCAAGCTCGGTTCGGCCCGCATCAATTTTTGGCTCCCAGTTGACAGCGTAATCAGACAACTGCTTGAGACCATTTTCCTGACTCTTGATTTCGACTGGGAGCGCCTCAATGCGAGCACCCAACGCATCGAGTTCTTGCTTCAAACGGCTCGCAAGCTCGACCAGTTCAGCCCGTTTGGCCGTAGCGGCCTCTATCTCATCTTCCCGTTGCGCGACTTCGAGCGCAACTTGCTGAATGGCTTCGCGGGTGTAGTCGATCTGAAAACGCTGGAGAGTGGCCAGTGCGGATTGAGCTTGTTTTTCACGAGCCGCAAAAGCGTCATGCTCAGCATCAGTCTGCTCAATAAGTGCTTCGCAATCCGCTAGCAATTGCGCTGCAGCAGCCTTGTTGAACAGCGAATCCTGATCCGGCCCAAAGACGTAGCGATCCTGAGGAGCTAGCGGCATCTCCAGACTTGCCACAGCAAGCGTCACCGGGAGAGAGAGCGGTAGCTGCAGCGACTGCGCCACCTGAAGTGCTTTGCTCCACTCATCGTTCGCAACGTTCACGCCCAGAAAGCGGGCTGGGTCTGAAAGGACAAGCGCCCTAGCCTCTTCTGCGTCGCTTCTCAAATCGGCAACATACGTATTTGCCGCCCTCGCAGAACGTACACCTGCAGAGTTTAGTGATCGCACTACCAGTTCCACGTCATCACTGCGCCCGGCCAAGCCGGTCTGCTCGATCGACAGCTGCTGTTCGCGGAGCTGCTTAAGGCGTATTGCGCAGGTTGAAAGCTCGTTACGCGTACGTTCGATAAACTGTTGGACGTGAGTGACCAGAGATGAGGAGTGCGGGTCACAATACCCCTCCACCAACAACGCCCAAATAGGGTCGTTCTGCAGCTGTTCAACACTCCGGTCATACTCATTCAATCGCTGCTTCAGCATTTTATGCGCATGTTGCGCATTGATGATGTCCTGCTGAGTCACCGAAACCCTGGCTTGGGTTTCTTCTAAAGACAGCCTTTTCGCTTCACGCTGCTCCCGGAGCTCGTCCAGCGTAGATTGCATTTCTGCTATGACTGCCTGCAACCGTGTGACAGCAGAGCTCACATCGATATCTGTAGGTAACAGCCATTTGCCCTCGATGAGGCCATCCAATATCTGGGTGGCCGTCCTGATGCGCTCTTCAATTTCCCCCCTCAATCCACTGAGTTCAGCGACCCGGCTACTGCTCTGATTTCTCTGCTGAGCAATCCCGGACAGATGGGCCTTGAGGTCTTGTTCATGGGTCAGCAATGTGGATCGGTTTTCTTGATGCTTTTCAATGTGTTGTTGAATCAAAAAACGAAGCATGGCCCCATTCTGGGCTGCTTCAATCTCGAATGGTTTTAGCTCTTCCCTGAGCGCAGCGGATTGTTTCTCCAGCTCCGCTATCAGTTTCTCAACGTTCCCAATATCCCGTTTAACCAAGGCTCCGCCGAGGCATTCAAGGCGCAGAATTCCGTTCTTGAGTTGCCTGTGCAAATCATCAGTACGCTGTTTGGCCGCTGTATCCGCACGAGATAGCTTCAGCCGCTGCAGTGCCAGATGATTTCGCCGAGCCGTACCCGCTTCGTCATCGGCTTTGCTCGCAAGCTGCTCTAGCTGGTCGATTGCAGTGCTCGCCTTCGCAAGACGCACATCCAGACCATTAATCTGATCACGCATTGTGAAGACTGTGTCATTCGCTTCCTGCTCAACTGCCAATAGGGCAGCCTTGGCGCCCAAGAATTTTGCGGCGCTCTCGGCGAAGGGTTTCATGGCTTGTTGCAGCCGCTGCAGCTCGTGGAGCCTGGCTTCGTACTTGGGCTTGGACTTAAGTCGATCCATGGTTTGAACGACCATGTCCCGCAGAGCCGTGGTGTGCTCCTGGTTCATCGAAAGGCTCAAGAGCTTTGTAATAAGGTCACTCTCTGAGCTGAAGGACAGAAAGCCCTCCTCGCTTCCTCCTTCTCGGCTGTTGAACGATAGCTGCATGCCCAACAGCTCAACGTCGATCAGTCGGCGCTGCTCCAGGTGAGTGACCCACTCACCCTGGTTATGGGTCATGTAAAAATCACCTTGGCTTTCTAGCCTGGCGTTTTGGTGTGCCCAGTTAAGGAAGGCTTGCATCGACTGCACTGGCGCGAGCGAGAGGCCAGGAACTGGTAAATCTTCCAAGCCGAGGCCCGAGCTTGCGTCAAAAGCAAAAAACCTGCGATCAACCTCAGATGCTCGGTCTGCGGATTCTTTCACCTGAACTGCTTGGCCAATGACCAGTCGATAGGCCTGCCCGTTTGCGCTGCGCGCAGGCATGACCCATTCGATGGCAATGAATGAGGGCCTGACATCACGCGAGAAATAGTCTCTGAAACTATGGGACTTGGACTGCAGATGCTGCAACCAGCGCTCTTGCTTCGGCTCAAAGCAACTGAAGATGTAAGCCAGCAAGGAGGTCTTACCGCCGGCATTCTCAAGATTCATGCAGCTGTCGATCGGCTCACCAGTGACAGGGTCACAGAGGTCGAGCAGCATTTCTTCATACCAGCTAGTGGGCGATCCAAACCGGTCTACGTAAATTCTCGAAATGCGCATGGTTCATCCTTGATTAGCAGGAGTGGCAGCGGTGGCAACGGCTCGGAACAGGTTGGGGAGCGTCAGCTCGCGCAACTGGACTCGCAGTTGGTGCGTGGGAGTGAAAATGGTCTTGTCACCAATGTCCTCCTTACCCTCTTTTCTCACCAATCCGTAATCAGACAGGCGAATGAGGCAGACCCTCACAATCCCATCCACCGACTTCATTGAGGCCCTCTCTGCTCCAGGAATGAACACCGGCAGATCCAGGATGAAGCTCCAACCCGGACGGAGCTGCTCCGCTGCGTAGTTGTCCCCTTCGGCAGACAAGCGAAGGGAGTTTGCTATCCCGAGTACTTTGTCTCGTACCTCCACCAGGCTGCTAGGAAACGGGGAGCGCCCTTCGTCTTCTATGTGGTCTGTGGTGGGGTAGAACACCGCAGCGATAGCAAGGTGAATAAGCACCATGGCTACCTTTTCACTCTCCGACATCGACCGCCGCAGGTCAGATAACCGCAGCGAGAAACGGCTGCTTTTGCCCGTAGGGGCAATCACAAGGCCGCGCTCACTCACATCCAGAATGACCAGCTCCATGCCAGCGGCGACGCCGTTGACCACCTCTGCAAACCCACGATCACCGCGAAACCTGGCCAACAGGTGGCGATACTCGGCATCGCTCGAAGGGTTGGCCGTAAATCCCATCGCCTTGTAGAGCAGCGCTGCTGCCTGCTGGCTTTCACTGCTGCTCATCCGTGTTCTCCTGCTTTATCAAGTACCTTAGGTTGTCGCCTGACACGACCGACGTTTCAAACTCACCACTCACTTCAGCGTGAAGATGGGGGTAGCGAGACTCGCTGTCGGCGTACGCCCGGTAGAGCTCATAAGCGACAGCCTTTCTTTCGATGAATGTCAGGCCCTCGCGCTCTGCGAGTTCGATCAGTTCCCCAAGCTGCCACGCTTCCCCCGAATGCATCTTCGCGTCCAGCCACTCCAAAGACCTGGCAATGGTCTCAGCCGAGAATGGGTTCGGTATCACTGGGAACTCTGAAATCTCGCCATCCACCTCTTCTTCTCCTTCGAAGACATAGGTATCGCGACGCTCCAGCAGCGCATCCAAGAAGCTGGAGAGATCGAAGACCTTCGGCGGAACTGCCGGGTAAAAACTCAGCAGAAGATCCTCAGTGACGCCTGTGATCTCGTCCAAAGGCTTTTCCATGAGCGCCGGGAGTAACTGCAGGTCGATGTCGGGTAAACCGGATCGACGCCGTGCTCGAAAGCCGAACGCCTGCCCTTGCAGAAAGCGCTCGCCTGCTCCCCCGATCTCGTTCAGCAGGTTCAAACGTTGCAGGTTTGCGCTTTGGAGCTGGAGGTTGAGCTTTGCCAGCGGTGCGATAGCGTTCGGGTTGTCCATACCACGAATCTTTGTGGCAAGAGATTCCATCATGTGATGGTCGACTGACTGGCGCTCTGACACATGATTGCGTGCATCGCTCAACCGCGGACTGATGTCCTTGCGCCAATTCACTGTCCCGGGTGAACGATTGGCTTGCCGAATCATCTCGCGGATCATCTGTCGGTGTTCGATGGAAAGCAGGCGCGCCCGGTTTGCCAGTTCCAACGCTTGCTCGAACCGTCCGTTTTCGATGAGGTGAACAAGCATCTTTTCGATGAGTACCTGGTAGTCCTCAATTTCGAGATCCAGCATCCCCATGAGCACGACATAACCATGCTCGGTCGGGGTGTATCGGACAGTAGCCTCATGATCTTGCTCCAAGCGAATGAGCTTGAAGGTAAATTCCCGAGTCTCTCCGGAGGGCGCGTGAAAATAAGACTCTCGGTGTGCAGCATACTTGTTGGAAGCGTTGGCCAACGTGTCTAGAACTATTTCGGCGACGCGCAATTTTGCAGGCTCGCTCAGCTCCACTCGCATCTTGCCAGCGGTAGCGATCAAGTGGTCTCGAACCTCGGTCAGGGTGTAACCCTGGTTAATCGCAGCGCCTTCCATCATGTAAAACAGGGATGCGAGGCACAGGTAATTGGTATCCAGCCCCTCTAGGATTTTGGAATCATCATCGCCACGGTGCATTGACTTGTTGATATCCAGCCGCAGAATCGGACGCAGAAGCAGCAGGTTGCGCTGGTGGGCTGTCAGATCGACCAGGTCACCATTCCTCGTATCAGGAGGCTCCGCCATGTTAGAAAGGTCGTTCATATTCAGCCCACGATTTCCTTGTCGAGCCGTCGGTGCTGGCCGGGGGGGGCACAACCGAATCATTATGAGGTGGTGTGACCGATACTAGCCTTCTGCTTGTAAGATCCGCAACCGAAAAAATTAAGCAGACGATTCGATGACCAAAGACATTACAGATCACTCGCAGGCGCAGCAGGAACGCCTAGCCTACATTGAGCTGAACCTGTGGTTTCTCGGGCAAATACGACGCCAAACCCTCGTGAAGCGCTTCCAAATCAAGGCAGCTTCGGCGACTCGGGACTTGGCTCTTTATTCAAGCTTGAACCCTGACAACCTGAGCTACGACCTCAGCGCCAAGACATTTTTCATCAGCCCCAGCTTCAAGCCCATGTACAGCTTCAGCACCCAGCGGGTGATGACATGGCTGGCTCAAGGCTTTGCAGACGGTTTTCCTGGCGTTTGGTCTGCTGGCGTACCGGCGCTGCAACCCGCACGCTTGGGCAACCCACATCTTGATACCCTTGGAGTTGTCACCCGGGCCATTTTTCAGCGGCAGCCGCTGCGCATCCGTTATCAATCATTGAATGGTGAGAGTGAACGCGTAATTGTTCCGCATGTCCTTGTCGACAACGGCTTGCGTTGGCACGTGCGTGGCTTCGACAGGAAAACGCAAGGATTCAGAGACTTTGTAGTCACCCGCATCATCGCCCCGGAGATTCTTGATGCGCACGTCCGGGAAGATCGGGAAGGTCGTGAAGCCGATAGCCAATGGAACCATCAAGTGACATTGGAAATGGTGCATCACCCTGACCAGCCCAGGCCTGAGGTTACCCATTTGGACTATGGCATGCAGGATGGCGTCTTGAAGATGACTGTTAAGGCTTTGACCGCAGGTTATACCCTGCGACAGTGGAGCGTGGATTGCTCACCTGATCACCGCCTGAGAGGACACGAGTACAGACTCTGGCTTCGGAATCATGAGGTGCTCAAAGGTGTGCACAACGCCCTCCTCGCACCCGGTTTTACAGAATGTGAATCAGAGTGAAATCGCTTTACGGTTTCCCATACCAGTGCAGTCAGTACCGGGCAGATGATGGCTCAACGCTAGCCGCCAACTGCCCGGAGTTCACAAACTACTACTGATGTACAGCCGTACTGATATGAAGCGCTCGGTCATCCACACCTGCAGCGTCGCGGCTGGTTTGCAGCCCCACGACGACGGGGGCTGTCTCCCCCATTTTTAATGCGCAGATGGTCTTGGTAAGCTTGGCCAAGCCGTCTACCTGATCATCACTCCAGATACCGATGTCGCCTGGGCCTATCAGGCCATTGTCCATCACCGCAGTAGTCTCAAGGAACACGAGACCAGCTCCACCCAGCGCGCGGGCGCCGTAATGTACGATGTGGAAGTCGGTCACACAGCCGTCTTCTTCAGCGGAATGCATGCACATTGGCGACATGGCAATCCGATTGCGAAGTTCAACTCCACGAATAGTGATCGGCTCAAACAGTTTTGCAGACATGAAACGCTCCTGGTGAACAGCACGTTAAGGAAGTGACCAGAAGCTTATGGGGTACAGCAAAAAATGAAAATACGGCACTTTCGAGCCTATAGTTACACAAAAGTAACTATGAGCTCGAAAGTGTATCGCCACCATCTGAGATGGTCTAAGCAAATTAACGCACCATCAGAGATCAGCGCTGCAGAACCATTCGTCCTCGGCCAGAGCCAGATACATCACTTTACGCCAGTGATTAGGAAAAAGTGTGGGACTCTCCGCTACCGACTTGAGATAGAGGGAGAATTGCTCCGGCGAAAATGTCTTTAGAAAACCACGCCGCTGATCAACCAGAGTACCCAGCTCCTCTCCTGCTCTGATGCCATACCGTCTCGCAATACTAAAGAACTCAAAATGTCTATTCGCGCGACTTTTATTTAACGGCAGCCACTGCTCCGGCGGGCATGCGCTAAATTTGATGGCGCACGGCGACTCATGAGTAACCTCTGCGACCACCCAGGTATCATCATAAAAACACGCTTGATCATAGTATGGATGTATTAATTGCTCGGCAGCATCGGTGATGATGGGATTGCCTTTTTCTGTATTACAATCCCTGCATGCCGGAACAAGGTTGTAGGGTAAAACTGTGAGCAGTGGGTAATTTGCCTTAGGCAAATAGTGATCGAGTGTCTTGGCGTGACCAATCCCCCCACAAAGTGGGCAGGATTCCTCAGCAGAAATTAAAATAGCGTTGTAGATCGAGCGGCCAGGCTCCCGCTTGACCATATAGTACTCATAGAGCCTGACCATTTCAGCTTTGGTAATATCTCCGACGACGGATGGGTTATCACCCTTTGCGATACGTACCGGCGGTATGCTGCTCGTGGTGCCTGCCTTGGAATGCTCCAAGAAGTCGATTGCAGCAATTTTGATATTATCGACTTGAGCCAGCATCTTCCTGCGTTCTTCCTCGCTCTTGATGGCCGATACGCACTGCCGATACGAATAGTCCGGCTCAAAATCAGAAATTGTCATCTTCTTCATGATTTGGCCTTAGCGTCCCGATCAACAATAAGGGCGCGCAGGATAGCTTGAGCCTCGTAACCAAGCTGACCACCAAACTTGCGAAAGATTTTGTCAAAGCTAGCGCCCTGCTCTACTTCAGCTTTCAGGATTGTGTGAAATCCCGAAAGTTCGACTTCAAGGCCGAATACTTCACGCGTCAGCACGCCAACGTTTTCGCCGAAAGTCTCAATCGATGGACGAGATGCCGCCGCCACCAAGCCAGCGCGACTGACTTTCCAAACACAGGACGCTGGTATCTCCTGCAACACCACTGGAGAGTGAGTCGCAATAACTGCTACTCCGTTACGCTCAAGCAGTAGGTCGTTCAGCGCTCTGATGAAAGCAGAGAGTAACGGTGGGTGCAGGTGGCTCTCAGGCTCATCAAGCAAAACTAGCGTTTTTTCCTCCACCCGTTCGATCAGTTTCACAATCGTAAGGAGCACGATGGCGTGGCCAGAGCTCAGTCGCGAAAATACTGATACTGTTTTATCGATGTAATTACTTTCAATTTTTTCAGCCGCAATGATAAGGCCCATTCGCGCAAAACTATCATCAGAAGCTAAACTTTTCAGCGCCTTCAGCCATCGGACGCGTTTATAACTGTCGTGAACACACAGTTTTAGCGCCCTGCCGAACTCAGTTTGCAATTCGTTCGACCCCTTCAACTCATACCCTCCTGCAGAGGGCTTTTTCAGACCCACATAGTAGAAGCAGGTACCTTTTGCAGGGTCGGGTTGATCTGGTGGTGGGTTGAAAGGGTCAAATGCGCTGAATGAGACGGACAGTACGCTACTAAAATACTCCTTAGTCACTGGGACACGTTCATCGCCCCATTCACCTGTATGATATACCGCATCGGCATCATCACCCTGGCCTGTTGCTGCTCTAATCATCCCATTCAGAATGGTGGTCTTACCGATGCCGTTTCGACCGATTAATGCGTGTATATTACTTGATGGGGTAGAATCGGCCTCGACATAGAACTCCAACTCTATTCCGGCCACATCCTTTTGACTCTTTTTTTCATAAAGGAACGAATAATTTGTGCGGACAGCTCCGCCTTGCAGAATTCGTGCAAACTGTTGCTTAACACTGGAAAGGCTCACACCTCTGAGCAACGACACAGAGAAAACTTCTTCATCGCGAATGCTTTCAAGGAGGTCAGGATCCGCAGCAAGATCCCGAAGACTTTTGAGGTACGCTGACTTCAGGACGTCTGGAACTTCATTGGCGATTATGCTGTAATACTCGACATTCGTTCCCAGTGAGAAAAAATCGTTGCCTAAATGGGTAAAACTTTTTTCAAGCCTAGACATGGTCGACGTATCTTTGTCTTGACCTTTAAATCCAATCTTGACGTTACCCATATCATGTTTCGCACCCTTATCGTCATAGATGATGACGTGGAACATGGTCACGAAGTTGAAATCATTCCATCGGTCATACATGAGGTAGGCACAGCTTTTTGCGCTTGATGGAAATCGTTCATCTCTGTCTATGACGTAAAAATCCATTTAAAGCCCTTGGTATCAAGATTGGGACGGCGAAGCCAGTAAACAACGAGCTCGCATAGTGGCCGTATGATGCCACATCGCGTGACTAGGCGGCACCTGTACCTTACCGAGGATCAGTAGGCAGCCTCCTTCAACGCCTTTACCAGTTGATCCAGGGCATCCCGCAAACGCCTGTTCTCCCTGGCGTCATCGCCAGCAGGCTGGAACTGCTGCGCGTGCCTGAGCAGCGCTTCAAGATCATTTCTGTTCAGATCCAGTTCGATTTTCATCCCTATTTCCCTCCTGCATCAAGCGCGAATTAGCCTGGTTGTAGTATCTTATTCCTCGACACCAATCCACACTAATTGTGTCTCTTACACTTCAAATAGGCGTAATTTTTCTGCGGGAAGCGACGCGATCGTGGCCTCGTGGTAGCCCAGCGATAAAGAGGCGTCCTTCTCGAAAAATGTCGATTATCACCTATGTGCGCTAACCTTTTTAAGGCAATGATACTCAGTATATTCTTGCAAGGGGATCTGTTTCAAAATACTTCCACCTCACTCCTTTGAAGCCGTATGGGTTATTCAAGAAAATCTGAGTCTGTCTGTAGTCCGTGGGTTCAAAATCCTCCACCAAAATAAACCATAAAACTTGTCGTGCTGTTTGTATCGACATTCTTTGCCGATGATCTTTTGTAAGCAGCCTTCGAATTAGCGAGTCCAGAATATTGGTTTTTGAGTCAGCCTGAGAGTGGATTCTGTACATCCCGCGATCCACTTCTGATTCGATATGTTTCATCGCCTCAGCAAATCGCCCAATGTTGTCGAATGAAAAAAGATCAGCGCCAGTTACTAGCTTATAGAGCAACAGCCCCATCGCCCACGAATCATACTTGCTGTACTCAAATTCAGGGCTAGACCAGTCGACGAATGTTTCTGGTGGTAGATTATAGAACGAATTTGTGATTTCCCGCCCTATGCCATTATGAATAGTAATCATATCGGCATTACCGCCATAGCTGGCCTCAAGCCGACTATAAGATTGACCCCAATCCAAGATAATTGTCTTAAAATCCGGAACATCGGTGCGCAAATCGACCGGCTCATCCAAGAGAATTATGTTTCCCGGATGAAGATCCCGATGATTGGTAAAAGCGCCAAAATATTCCGAAGCCCCAAATACGCGATACGCAATCAGTAGCCGCTCTTTAAGATCGCATTTCTCAAAATTCTCCGTAAACCATGCGGATAGCAACTGCCCCTCAATTCGCTCGGTTATCAGATAGAGAATCCGCCCATCAAAAAGCTCCCCATGAGACAAGTATTCGGGCGTTTTTTTGATGATCTCATTCAACCCCTCTTGACTCTGTAGAAACCTTGCCTCATTACGAAACCTGGCTTTTTCAAGCTCAGAGCGCGGAAAAATTGCGAGCTTTATAAATACCTGCCTACCTGTTTCCTCATCAACCCCAAAAAAGGCTGTTGAGCTTTTTCCGCCAGTAATTTCCTCCTCCAGCCGATACCTCCCTTCTAAGAGATTTAGACCAGTCTGTACAAAAAACTCACTCACTTTGACATCAACACCAGGCTTCGCTATCATGCTTCACTTTTTTATCAGGACAATTCATGCCAACGCTTTTTCGTGGCTTTTCCCAGGTGCTTACCGCCCCAGAGCAGGTCAATATCTTTTACCACACGCCTCGCACTCCGCAAGACACCGATCCTATGATCCACGACATCGCCGATCAATGGTTTCTTGACCGCTTTGGAGTGCGGGCCCGGAGCAGTGCGTTGATTTGCACCACTGATTTCAGCCAAGCAAACATGTATGGTAAGGCTACGTATCGAATCATTCCTGACGCACCTGCTACAATCATTTACAGCTCATCAGTCAAAGATTTCTTTGAGCACCATCATGAACTGGCCGAACACACGAAAAACCATGTTGTGAAGTGGCTTGAAGAGAAGAACTTCCAGATGGTTGATCACAGCGATGAGATTGAACCAACGTTCTTTGGCGAAGTCATGGTTATTTGCGAAACCTACACAGCAATTCCTAGAGTCTAGTCACTGCCATGGCGCTCAACCCCTCATCGGCTCGGTCATGCGCGTGAGTATTTTCCAATTCAATCGATGCAGGAAGGCTTGCATGGCTCCGCGACCAGCCTGCCAGCATGTAATCAACCTCGGCACTGCCAAATATCGATCCACAAGAAACCAGCATGAAGCTTGACTGGATTGCGCCCCAGCGTGGGTAACCTGATCTGCTGTCATAGCTCATGGTTCTCGCGAACACCACAGTAGGTTGCCACCCCTGCCCCCTGACTCCATCTTAATGCTGACTGGTAAGTATGACGTCTGACAGCATTCAGTCAGGTAACACAAAAAGTTGAAGTCCCATTTGCTGAGCAAGCGAAAGAATCTTATCGGACGTGCGTCCCCTATCGCGGTGTATGTTAGATCTCGATCACTAAATCGGAGGCAAACCCTGTCCGCTCGCCTGGGTAGCCTCTGGGGTTAGAAACGAGCCGGCAGCCCAGGATTTCTGTATCTACGGCAAAATGCGTGTGACCGAAAATCCACGCGTCCGCCTGGCCGACCAAGTCGTGCCATAGGTTGTAATAAGCCGCCGCAAGGTGGCCTTCATGACCATTTCCAGAAACCTCCGGGATCGGAGAGTGGTGGGTCACCACTATGGTCTTGCCTTGGAAATCCTTAGCCAGTTCTGCTGCCAGAAACTCACGACTGGCGATGTTGCGAGCAATGAGATCGGCGGGTCGGAGCTTGCGGTACCCCTCCCCGATTCGAATTCGCTTGAAGTCATTCATCCGCTCAGCACAGTCCCTCATCGCAGCCTTGTAGTCCCCGGTCGAGGTGAAATCTGTCCACGCAGTCGCCACGAGAAATCGGGTTTCACCGATGACAAGGCTTTGGTTGTCCAGGACATGAACATGCTCCGCAGCTGCATCTCGCATTTTGATCAACGTTCGATCAATGTGCGATTTGTAGAATTCGTGGTTGCCGCAAACGTAGATCACCTGGCATCCAAACGTCTCATTTGCCCACGTCACACCGCGACCAAGCACCGAGATGTCGCCAGCTAATACGACCAAATCGGCCTCTAGCTGAGGTGGCTCGAAACCAACAAATTCCAAGTGCAGATCTGAATAGATGAGAACTTTCATCAGGTACCCGTGCTCCGTGTGATCTAGGGTGGATCGCTTCTTCAAGTCGCGTCCCGGGAAACCTGCCAAGCAACCTCATCCAGTGTAAGCACCGCCGCTAGGCTCGTGTACTTGCGAAAACCTGGCCCCGCGAGAAAGTAGAGTGTGTCCTTACTCTCAAAGACCGACTCAACCAGTGCATACATGAAGCTCGATCTGAGTCCGCCAGGTCGGTGTAGTGGTCTAATGAAACCGGACACCCATTTAGGCGAGAATGCTCGCCATAGAGAGGTGTCTGATGACCAAGCAACGTCGTACCTTTACCCCTGAGTTCAAGCGCGAGGCTGCGTGCCTGGTGCT